>JBASZP010000500.1:0-6492 GCA_049660965.1 Daejeonella sp.
GGTTATAACTGGTTCCATTTTTTGCGAAAATATAATTTTGGCGGCTGTTTAGCGGATGATATGGGTTTGGGTAAAACTGTACAAACACTTGCGTTTCTTCAAAAAATTAAGGAAGAAAGCAAAAATGCAAATACACCCCTTACTTCACTGATTATTATGCCGACATCCTTAATATATAACTGGATAAATGAGGCCAAAAAATTTGCACCCAATCTCAGCATTTTAACTTATACAGGGATTTTCAGAAATAAAGATCTCGCACATTTTGCAAACTATGATATAGTAATTACCACTTATGGCATAACCCGGGTTGATATTGATCTGTTAAATACCTTGTATTTCAATTATATTATTCTTGATGAAAGCCAAAGTATAAAAAACTCTTCTTCAAAAGCATTTAGAGCTGTTAAAATGCTGAAATCAAAATATAAATTAATACTTAGCGGAACCCCGGTTGAGAATACTGTAAATGATCTATGGACTCAAATGTCTTTTCTTAACCCGGGTTTATTAGGTAACCAAACCTTTTTTTATAAAGATTTTGTAATACCTATTGAAAAGAAAAAAGATGAAGAAAAAGCCAGAAAATTACAAGCTCTGATAAAACCCTTCGTGTTAAGGCGTACTAAAAGCCAGGTTGCTAAAGAACTTCCACCAAAAACAGAACATCTGTTTTATTGCCAAATGACTGAAACGCAGGGTGAATATTATGAAAAAATTAAAGCCGAATACAGAAACGAGCTTTTAATGAGTTTAGAGAACGGAACATTTAACAGATCACAGGTTCAGGTTTTGCAAGGTTTAACCAAACTCAGGCAAATTGCCAACCATCCTGAAATGATTGATGAAGGATACGAAGGCGATTCAGGGAAATTTGAAAACGTCATTCATACTTTAGAAAATGTACTATCCCGTGGACACAAGGTTTTAGTATTTTCACAATTCGTAAAACAGCTTGATATTTATAGAAGACATTGTAATAAAGAAAATATTGCTTATACTTATTTAGACGGTGCCACCACTAACCGCGGAGAAGTTGTTAAAGAATTTCAGGAAAATAAGGATATTAAGCTGTTTTTAATCTCAATTAAAGCCGGAGGTGTTGGTTTAAATTTAACCGAAGCAGATTATGTTTTTATACTTGACCCCTGGTGGAATCCTGCAGTTGAACAACAAGCTATAGACCGAACGCATCGTATTGGGCAAACCAAAAATGTATTTATCTATAAATTCATCACTAAAGATACCGTAGAAGAGAAAATTTTAGCCTTGCAAAACCGTAAACGCAGAGTTGCGGAATCATTAATAACTACCGAGGAAAGTTTTATTAAATCACTTACACCACAGGATATTAAGGATATTTTAAGTTAATATATTCCTGCCTTTTCTTGATCTTACACCAATTGTTTTAAAGCTATTTCAAAAGCTGTTTTAGAAAGTTCTGTTTTTAAGCCGGATATTGCAAACGTTTTCTCTAATGCTAACCTGATTGTATTTGATGCATCATTAAAAATTGCCGCATCACTCATTTCAATGTTACGTTCCATTAAATAAGCAAAAACCCGTGCCATTCCGCAATTAGAGATAAAATCAGGGATAACTGAAAGATTTGTATCGGCAAGTTCCATAATTGGCCCAAAGAATATTTCCTGATCAGCAAAAGGAACATTGGCGCCACTGGCGATTACTTCTAAACCTGCTTTTATTAAACTTTTAACCTGGTCTTCGGTTACAAGCCTGGATGCTGCCGCAGGAATAAAAATTTCTGCTTCAGTATTCCATATTATCCGGTTCATTTCATCAAACGGGATTAAATTATCAGCAACTAATGTATTTCCATTACGATTTATAAACAAATTTCTTATTTCCTCAAATGTAAACCCTTCAGCCTTTATTAAGCCGCCAACCCGGTCAATTATTCCGATAATTTTTACGCCTTGCTGTGCCATGTAAAATGCGGCAGCGGCGGCAACATTACCCCAACCTTGTATAATAGCACGTTTACCCTTAATATCGCCACCATAAATGCTATAAAAATGCCGGATAGATTCAGATACACCATAACCGGTTACCATATCGGCTACAACATATTTCTTTTTTACATCCGGAGAGAAATTTACATCTTCCAAAACTTTAGAAACACCATAGCGTAACTGGCCTATCTGATGAATGCGTTCGTTTTCGCGGGCTTTATAATGGCCGTTAATTACACCTTCCTGGGGGTGCCAAAGTCCGTAATTTTCTGTAATTGGAATTACTTCATGAATTTCATCTATATTAAGATCACCACCTGTCCCATAATAGTTTTTTAGCAAAGGCATTACTGCTTTATACCAGCGTTCTAAAACACCTTTTTTTCGCGGATCTGCCGGATCAAAATTAATACCTGATTTTGCACCGCCAATGGGCGGACCGGAAACCGTAAATTTTACTTCCATGGTTTTCGCAAGGGATTCCACTTCTCGTTTATCCAGCCCCTTACGCATACGCGTACCACCGCCTGCAGCACCGCCACGTAAAGAATTGATCACTACCCAACCTTCAGCTTCTGTTTCACTGTCTTTCCATTCAAAAACAATTTCCGGTCTCTTTTCTTCAAATTTCTTTAACAGTTCTTTCATTTGAGCAATTCTAAACCCACACCATCCTAATTACTCAGGACAGGAAGAATTTTAATAAGTTTAAATTTATAAGGATTGTAAAACAAAAAACCTCCCCGATTTTGATCTGGGAGGCTTCAGGAAAATATTTTTAGTTATACTCTTTTTGATTTAATACGGGCTGCTTTACCTGTTAGCTCGCGTAAATAAAACAATTTGGCTCTGCGCACTTTACCATAATTATTTACTTCAATTTTATCAATGTTTGGAGAATTCACAGGAAAAATACGTTCTACACCAACACCATTGGACATTTTACGTACTGTAAATGTTTCATTAACACCAACACTATTGCGTTGAATAACCACACCCTGATAAATCTGGATACGTTCTTTATTACCCTCGCGAATTTTATAATGCACACTAACCGTATCGCCGGCTTTGAACACAGGAACCTGTTTTTTTGCTACTGCCTGTTCTTCAACAAATTTTATTAAATCCATGATTTCTAATCCCTTAAAGTCGATTTTTAGTCCTTAAAAATCGGATTGCAATATTAGGAATAATTTTCAACTTAAAAAAGTAAGATTTTAAATTTCTGTTACTTTAAAACACTTTCCAGTTTTATTTAAATAGATGAAATAAATTTTTAAAACTATTAACAGCTATTTTAACAGATCCGGCCGTCTTTTTTCTGTTCGTTCTAAAGCCTGATCGTGCCTCCATTCTTCAATTGCCGCCTGATGGCCACTTAACAAAATATCCGGAACTTTATGCCCTTCCCAATTTGCCGGGCGGGTATAAACGGGAGCATCCAATAATTCTCCCTGGAAAGAATCTGAGAGTGCAGAAGTTTCATCATTAAGTACACCGGGTAATAACCTGACAATACTATCTACCAATACAGCCGCGGGTAATTCTCCGCCCGATAATACATAATCACCAATTGAAATTTCGCGGGTTACAAACAAGTCTCTTATACGCTGATCAATCCCTTTATAATGTCCACAAAGCAAAATAATATTTTTCTTAGATGATAATTCATTCGATATGGTTTGTTTTAAAAGCTCTCCGTCGGGTGTCAGAAAAATGACCTCATCATATTCATGTTCTGCTTTTAGTTGATTAATACAATTTGCAAAAGGCTCAATGCTCATAACCATACCACTACCACCACCGTACGGATAATCATCAACCGATCTTTGCTTATGGGTAGAATATTCTCTTAAATTATGAATATGGATTTCTACTAATTCCTTCTTTTGTGCCCGTTGCAGGATGGAATGAGCAAAAGGGCTTTCTAATAATCCGGGCAAAACCGTAATAATGTCAAAACGCATATTATAGTATTTGTAGCTGTTTTTAGAACTGAATTTTTAGAATTACCTTATTTGTACCATTTTTCGGAAGCTCCCATTTCGGGCCATTTTTTATTAGACGAACAGCCTCATCATCATAAACTTTACCCAGGCTTTTGTTTACTTTGATCGTCCCCGGCTTTCCACTTGATTTAATAAGCACATCGAGTTCTACTTCTTTTCCGATAATTTCATTTTTAGTTAACCTGTTGTTGGCTTTTAAATAATATTGAAAATATTCCCATCCGCCAACTGGCTGCGGGGTAGCTGATGATCTAGTTTCAAAACCAGCAGCATCTACAGAATTTTTAATTGTATTATCTTTTTTAGCAGGACTATCTGGAGCCTTTTTGCTTCGCCCAACTGCATAAGCACCGGTTGTAACAACTTCACTTAAAGATTTAGGGTCTTCAGCTAATATAATATTTACCGGTTGGTCAGGTTTTACAATAACTTCTTGGGATGCGTAACCTATATAGTCGGCTCTCAGTTTCAGTTTATCTGATTGAAGTATTGTGTCCGCAAGAATTTCAAATTCACCATTAGCATTTGTAGCAACCCCTTTATCACTGCCACCTAACCTTACACTGGCACCGGGTAAAGGCAAACCATCACTCTGGGCAATTACTCTTCCTCTTATTGTATTATTAGTGACAGATCCTAAACTAACCTGGTTTGATTTACCCCTTATTTTAATAAGTGTAGAAGTTTCGGTTTCCTTGTCAGCAATTAGTACATCTGCCTGTTTAGAATCCTCTGTTGTTTTAGCTACTACCGGGCTTGCTGATTTGTAATCGCTATCTCTTATTTGGCTCCTTTGATTTTCATAAAATTCAGATTTTCCTCCAATGGCCTCATCAGTTATTACGCCAGGTTCTTCCTGCTGAGCTATTACAGGAGCCGAAACTATCTCCTTACCTTTAACATAATTGCCAGATTTACTTCCGGCTAAAAATTCACCTTCCTCTTTTCCCTGGCTAATTGTGGGGGTTTGCTTTTTATAATTATTGCTTGTATCTAAATTGGCTTCAACTTGTTTGAATGTATGCCGGGCAAGCGGATCGGGATTATTTTGCTCTCCCCTCATCCAGAATATAATACCAGCCGTAATAAACAAAACTGCCGCCGTTGCCGCAATGCTTAAACGCTGAAAGGTAATACCCCAAACTTTGCGCTCTACGGGTTTTTGTGCAATACGCTCCTGTAATTGTTTTTGCAGTAAAGAAAGAACCCGGGAGCGTTTAGGCGACTGGCTTAAACCGGCTAAAGCTTCGGCCACAAAAGGATCTTCGAGTGCATGCTTTTCTACCTGGTGCATAGCCCGGGCATTAAGCTTACCATCTAAGTAATCTTCCAATACCTCTATATCTAACCAGTTGTTATTCACCGCTGTTCTTTTCTATACAAATTTTCAAATTTCTTTTACCATTCTGGATATAACTCTTTACTTTAAGCATATCATAATCTGTACTGTCTGCAATTTCTTTATAGCATTTTTGCTGCAGATAAAACAGGTCCACACATGTGCGCTGCTCTTCAGACAAGGTTTCCATGCACTTTTCTAAAACAGTTAACTGCTTTTCTTTAGTATCACTTATATCCAGATGCACAAAATCAGTATTTTCCACAAAAGCATCCTCTAAAGAAACTGTATTGTTCTTAGCTAATTTACGCAATTCCATTAAACAATGGTTACGGGAAAGTACATATAACCAGCTCTTAAAATTCTGCACTTCATGTACTTTCAGCTTGGAAACCAATTCTTCAAAAATTTGCATAACGGCATCCTTGCTTTGCTCTTCATCTTTAAAATAGTTTAGGCAAACCCCGAACACCAGGTGCATATACCTGTTATAAAGTTTACCCAATACTTCCAGATCGCCGCTTTTTTTATACGCGGCAATTAAAGCAGAATCATCTTCCTCCTTAATTTTAGACCTGTTCTTTATAAATTTCAATTATATGCAAAGCTAAATGCTGTTCAAGTATAAAAAATATTTTTCGATAAGGGTATGGAAATATGATAAAGCTTACATCATCTAACAAAACAAAACATCATGAAGCACTCATCCAAACTAATTATCCTTACAGAAATCAACAAAAATTACAGGGCTTATTCCTTAGCCTTAGGAAGGAATTTAAAAATTATAAAAATCTTAGTAATACCATTATTTGCCGTTTTATTATTTAGCGGGTTTAAAATCGGTCCGGTTAAAACCATAAGCGGGGTAGTTACCGCTAAAGAAGACGGAAGCCCGCTTCCGGGTGTAAGCGTGACTTCTGTGCCGGGGAAAAAAGTAGCTACTACTGATGCGAATGGTAAGTACAGTATTACTGTTGAAGATAATGCAACCGCTTTGCGTTTCGCTTACATCGGCTATAAAACTCGGGAAGTTAACATTGGAAAAAGCAGTACATTAAATATTATACTTCAATATGATAATAAGCAATTGGAGGAAATAGTTGATACGCAATATAAGAGTGAAAAGTACAGAAATGTATCTCCGGTGATGCAAGGTAAAACTGCAAGAATA
>JBASZP010000501.1:0-5811 GCA_049660965.1 Daejeonella sp.
GGCTTAACCGGTGCAACAGGGCCGCAGGGACCAATGGGTTTAGCCGGCCCGCAGGGGCCAGCCGGAGTAGCAGGACCGGCAGGGAATAATGGCGCTGCGGGAGCAACCGGCCCGGCAGGCCCACAAGGGCCCACAAGGGCCCATAGGCGCTACAGGCCCACAAGGGCCAGCCGGGGCAACTGGGATTATTGAAATAAAAGGTTTTCAGGGGTTAGTTAAGGTTCCCATTCCTGGTAACCCAAATCAAGGTGCCACTTGGGCTTTTTTAACTAATGATGCTGCACAAGTTCCTAATCCAGGAACTAATGTGCCTGTAATTACAATTACCATTACATCCACTACACAACGCCTGACTGGTTCTGCTTCAGTGCCACTTGCTTTAGCTAGTGATCTTAATATTAATACTAATCTCCAACAAACATTTGATTATAATATATGCTATCAATTACTTCCCGGGGGACCTGTAACACCTTTTGCGGAAACCAATTATTCTACAGGGCGTTTAACCGAAATATTAACAACATTTGCTATAAGCAATACTAAAACTAATCTTGCCCCCGGAACTTACAAAGTTGGATTTGGAGTAAGAAATGATGGGGGAAATATATCTATTGCCCAATCTGATTGGCTAAACGGCTGGGTAATGCTTACCCAATAATATTAAGCTATATTTTATTTTACGATCCGGTTATGATTGAACCAGGGTTCAAAAAAATATAAAGACATGAAAAGATTTCTTTTAGTTTATGCTTTGCTGGCCTGCGCTTCTGTAAAACTTTGGGCACAGCAGGGAGTTTCCGCTTCGGGCGGGGAGGCAACGGGAGCCGGGGGCAATGTGAGCTATTCTGTCGGGCAGATAGATTATAGCGCAGTTAGCAGCGCCGGAGGCAGTATCACTGAGGGTTTGCAGCAGCCCCGTACTGCTTTAGGTGTATTAAGCGACATTAACCTAAGCGCTAACCCGCTATTTGAAAACCAGCTCGCTGTTTCCTCCGCGGGGGTATTCAGTTCTGTTTCTAATGACCCTAATGCGATATTTACTTATAGCCTGGTTAGCGGTGCAGGCTCTGCGGATAACGCTTTATTCCAGGTCAGCGGTAACCAGTTGCTTACCACCCAAAGCCTGAATTTTGAGAATAAAAGCCAGTATTCGGTGCGTGTACGTTCAACAGCGCAGTTTGGCTCCCTGGATAAAATATTTCTGATCAGCATAAGTGATGTGAATGAACAGCCTACCCTCAATGCTATTGCTGACCAGTCTTTATGCAGTACTACCGGAATTCAGACGATTAACCTGAGCGGTATTACACCGGGACCGGAAAGCGGGCAAAGCAGTTTACTGAGTGTAAGTTCTGATAACCCGGCGCTGTTTAAAACCTTAAGTATTGGCGCTGTGCTGAATGGCGCAGCTAATTTAACTTATGAATTAGAACCTGGTACCATCGGGACAGCGAACATTACCGTAGCCATAAAAGACAATGGCGGCACAGCTAACGGCGGTATGGATGAACTGAACCGCAGCTTTAAGCTAACGATTAATGCCTTGCCTGCGGGTGTAATTATGAGCAATAAAGGCAACAGTATTTCCAAAGGTGAAACCATTACTTTAGTCGCTTCGGGAGGGGAAACTTATAGCTGGGCTGACGGGAATGGAATTATTGGCAGCCAGAATACCGCGACATTAACTGCCCGCCCAAACCAGACGACAACTTACCAGGTTTTGGTAAACAATGCGAGCGGCTGCAGCAGCGTTCAAACCATTACCATAGAAGTGCGGCAAGATTACCAGGCTTTAAGGGCTGCAAACCTGCTGACCCCTAACGGGGATGGGATTAATGATACCTGGTTGGTGGAGAATATAGATGTTTATCCTGATGCGGAAGTAAAAATATTTAATGTTTTTTACCAGCAGATATTCAGTCAGAAAGCGTATGACAATACCTGGACTGGTATAGACAAGGAGAACAGGCCGGTACCGGAAGGCACTTATTATTATGTAATTGATTTCGGCCCGGGGTCAGGGCAGTTGAAAGGTTTTATTACGCTTTTGAGGGATCGTTAAGAAATAGAAATTACCAGGTATTTAACTCCTAAGTATTCAAAAGATTTCTCAAACTCATTTGTTTTCGGAATATAAACTTTATGGAACAATAAGCGATCTTCCACTTCGCTTATAATGATCTATTGTAAATTTGTGGTTAATTTGCCGCCCTTCGACTTCGCTCAGGATGACAAATTATAAAATTCTGTGATGGATTATTATAAGCGACAGATTAAAAAGAATTTTCCTGATACTTATAGCATTTAGCGCCAGTACGGTCTTACCGGCGCTACGCAACTGAATACTTATTTCAAATTCAGTTTAAACTCATCTGTATTTTTCAAAAAAGGGAAAGCCCGCCTTGCTTTAGTCACTTCTTCTTTGTTGATGGTAAAGGTGTACAGATCCTCGTCATTGGGTTTATAATAAACCACGTTACCGTTAGGGTCTATACACATGGAGTCGCCGGAATGGTAAACTTCATTTCCGTCATGACCAACGCGGTTAACGGCTACCACATAAGACTGGTTTTCTATGGCCCTGGCCGGAATTAAGGTTCGCCAGTGTAAAGAACGGCGTTCGGGCCAGCTGGCTACCAGTAAAAGCATATCATATTCGGCATTTTTATTACGCAGCCATACGGGGAAACGCAGGTCATAACAAATAGCGGGCAGGATTTTCCAGCCGTTTAGCTGAACGAAAAGTTTTTTTGTCCCCGCGGTATAATGCTTATCTTCATCGCCCAGGCTAAATAAATGGCGTTTATCATATTGCTCAAAGGTTCCGTCGGGACGCATCCAGATCAAACGGTTATAGTTGTTCCCGTCTTCTTTAATGATCAGGCTTCCGGTAATGACGGAATCATATTTCTTTGCCTGTTCATGCATCCACTGCATGGTTTTACCGTTCATCTCTTCGGCAAGTTTTTCTGTATTCATAGAAAAGCCCGTACTGAACATCTCGGGCAAAACGATCAGGTCTGTTTTTTCGCGGATGGAACTTAATCTTAAACCTAAGTTTTGGAGGTTCTTATCAATGTTTTCCCAAAATAAGTAAGACTGAAAGGTGGTAATTTTCAACGTATTCATTGAATTGAATGATTACTTTGTTTAAAAGTAGGTATTTAAACCTTTTGTATTACTCTTTCTAACGAATATTTTTAGGCTTTCTTGCTTTTGGCAGACATAAATAGCAAAGACAAGCTAATTTGGGGATGCTGTTAAAAGAAGAGCTGAGCCCAATAATAAATGAGTTTAGGCCTTTGCCCTTTTATTCAGCTTGCTTAAAAATACATATCCGGCCATACCGGATAATACGGAAGCTATAATAATGGCAAACTTGGCTTCGGCATGGTGTTCTGCATCCGAAAAGGAAAGTAAGGCGATAAAAACAGACATGGTAAAACCTATACCGGCCAGTAATCCCAGGCCGGCAATATGTTTCCAGCCGGCGCCATGCGGCAGCCTGCTTAAGCCCATTTTAACAGAAAGCCAGGCAAATAAAGTGACTCCAATGGGCTTGCCCAGCGCTAAACCCAGGATTATTCCTAAGCCCAGCGGGCTGTATAGTCCGGCGATCATGGTACTTTCAAAACGGATATTGGTATTGGCCAAAGCAAAAACCGGCATGATGATAAAGTTAACGGGCCGAACAATGATATGCTCTAATCTTTCCAGGGGGGAAGCTTCTTTTACAGGATTAGTTGGAATGGTTAAGGCAAGCAAAACGCCTGCAATGGTTGCATGGATACCTGAATGATGAACAAAATACCATAAAAATGCTCCGGGAATAAGGTAAAAGACCAGTTTTTTAACCCCCAGCACATTCATCAGAACCAAACCCCCTAAAATAGCGGCAGAATAGTAAAGCTGCGCTGCATGAAGTTCATTGGTATAAAAAATGGCGATCACCAGAATAGCCCCCAGGTCATCCGCTATGGCTAAAGCCGATAGAAATACCTTTAATGAAGTGGGCACCCGTTTGCCCAGAAGGGATAAAATAGCGAGTGCAAAGGCAATATCTGTAGCCATGGGTATCCCCCAGCCTGCCGCTGTTGGAGTATGATAATTAAATAAGGCAAAAATTGCGGCTGGTATTAGCATGCCTCCAAGGGCGGCAAAAATAGGGAGTATCGCTTTGCTGGCGGTTGATAATTCCCCTTCAATAATTTCGCGTTTAATTTCCAGGCCCACCAGCAGGAAGAATACCGCCATTAAACCGTCATTGATCCACAAGGAAAGAGCGTAGCTTAAGTGGATATGATCGTTTTCAAAGCCTGTTTTTTGTGAAAGTAACTGATCAAAACCTGTACCCCAGCCCGAATTTGAAATAATTAAGGATATAATGACACAAAAAATAAGGATGACACCCCCTATCTGCTCAGACCTGAAGAAATTTTTAAAAGATTCTATCCTGATTGCCATGCGGTAAAATTAATAAAATAAATAGCTGGAGGTTCAATCGGCATTGAAATCCTGATCTGTTTAAGTATGGGCTGGAATGTATGCTATAACAGGCTTAATTTGTCAGTTTAAACTTGCGCCCGAACGGGGACAGGCCCAAACTGGTCTGCGTGACCAAGAAAACAAGTGTTGCTAAGCTCAAACGGTCTGCGTGAATAAAAAAACAAGTGTTGCCGGGTTCAAATCGTCAGTGTGACCAAAAAAACAAGTGTTGACAAGCCCAAACCGTCAGCGTAGAGGAAAAAACAAGTGTTGACAAGCCCAAACGGTCTGCGTGACCAAAAAAACAAGTGTTGCTGAGCCCAAACTGATCTGCGTGGACAAAAAAACAAGTGTTGACAAGCTCAAATCGTCAGAGTGGAGGAAAAAACAAGTGTTACTGAGCTCAAACTGATCTGCGTGGAGGAAAAAACAAGTGTTGCCGGGCTCAAACCATCAGCGTGGAGGAAAAAACAAGTGTTGCTGAGCCCAAACTGATCTGCGTGGAAGAAAAAACAAGTGTTGCTAAGCCCAAACCGTCAGCATGGACGAAGAAACACTTGTTGCTGAGCCCAAACTGGTCTGCGTGGAGGAAAAAACAAGTGTTGCTGAGCCCAAACTGATCTGCGTGGAAGAATCCGTGCTTACGGATGGGGTCAAACTGCCCGCGTAAAGGAATCCGGGTTCACGAACGAGGCCAAACTGATCTGCGTGGATGAATCCGTGCTTATGGACGGGTTCAAACTGCCCGCCTAAAGGAATCCGGGTTCACGAACGAGGTCAAACTGTTAGTGTGGGCAAAAAATGGACCCTTGTAAACTCCAAACTGTCAGGAATGACAAAAAACGGAACCAGTTTAGGCTCAAACTGTCTGCGTGGACAAAAAATGGATGCTTGCAAAACCCAAACTGTGGGAAATGGCAAAAAACGCAACCATTTTAGGCTCAAACTGTCTGCGTGGACAAAAAATGGATGCAAACAAAGTTCAAGCGCTCGTGCCTGGACAAAAAATGGATGTAAACAAAGCCCAAATCTTCCGGGGAGTCAGAAAGATTCTTTATCCTCAGCAATTACTTATACCTGATTACTTAACACGTATTACTGATCATTTAGTCCCTGCAATTTTTTAGGATGGTTTCCTTCTACTTTTACCCCGGTTCCTGCACTTTTTTCTCCCTTTTTTACCGTTAACTAAATAATACCTACCGTTTACTCAGTCAGTACCACATTATTCAAAAGAAAATCTCAAAATTGTGCTTATGGTAAACAAATCATTTATTAAAATTTATTCATTATGAAAAAGCTAATTAACAATGTAAACTCTTTAAC
>JBASZP010000502.1:0-3250 GCA_049660965.1 Daejeonella sp.
AATGTAAGGGATTATAAAAGTCAACAATGTGATATATATCCAAAAAAGTGTTTTATTCTTTTTGAATGTTTTTAAAAAGAAAGTTTTCAATAGTTGAAAAGAGAAGAAATTGAAAAACAAAAAAAACAGCAGCAATAGCATTGTTTTCATGAGCATTAGATTTTACAGTTTTCAGTACATTTAATAGGAATTGTCTGGCGTTTTATAGCTTAAGAAGGTGTTTAGTTGTTTTTAAAAGATGCTTTTCCAAGGCATTTGTATAATCTTAACAGCAGGAATATTCAATTGTTTTTATAGGGTTAACTGGCCAGCTCTATTGATCAGAACCAATATAAGTATTAACCTGTACGACCTTGTACCGGTTAACATCTATATACTCAACAATGAATACGCATTTAAAAGGAAATCTTTTATAATCAGTAGAATCGTAAAAAAATCCTTTTATATCTTTTACACTCTTAAATTGTTTAGCATTTTTTCTCACGAAATTGCTGTCTCTCATACAATAGTTATCTCTATTAATAGTAGTAAACTTATATCGGTCTTTTTCTCTACTTTCCCCTAACTGATATCCATATACATCGTAAATAGTCTTAGGAATATATTTTTTATTCTTTTTGATTACTTCGCTTTGTTCAAATGTATATTTATGCATTCCCTTTAGTGGATTTTCTTCAAACAAAATGTACAGATCCGGCTTTATTTTTTGTTGTCCGCTACAATTATTAAAACTTAATAACAGTCCCGATAAGATTATTAATTTATAAATCATTGCAGTTGGTATTACTTCTGTTTGATAATACGGTTGACATTTTGGATTGTATACCTGCTTTTGTTGCTGCATTTAAGTTGATATAAACATCTGTTCCTTCCAGGCCTCTCCATGCTAAAGCCTTATAATAATCCATATCAAATTTATTATTGTCATACTGTTTTAACGCATTACCCATAATATCTACATAATAATTAGCAATAAACTCATGCTGATAGCCTTTATATTGTGCATACATATTAAAAAGCGATGGAAAATTATCAATATTTAAATGGGATGGACCATGAATACTCAATATCTTTCGAAAAATTTCTGCATGAATTCCTTCATGTAAAAGGGTTAGTGCTACTTCAATACTTGGTATATTGTTAATTTTGTTTTCATTCAGTGTCAGTTCAATATTAGTTGAACTCCAATCAGAAGGCTTTAACTTCGTGTGACCATTAACAAGGGGATCTTCTATTTGTGCTAATTCAAAAGTAAGGTCAATAGGTTTATTTTCCCCAATAAAATTATTAAGAGCTGTTTTATAATAATTGTTTTGCAGCAGTTTGTTTAAAGCGCACCTTGCTTTTTCATTTTTATAAAACTTTGCAGTCATATTGGTATCTAAAGCATTCGGATCAACTTCCGTATCAACAGGCTCTACATGATTATTGCCTCTGCTACTTCCACCACCACCATTAGGATAACCATTATCATTACCACCATCCGGGTTAAAAACATGGCCGGATCCACCAACAGGCTGAGAAGGAAAGTTATAGGAAGGAGTATCACGATGAATAGGTTCACCTACAATCACCACTTCAGGTATATTGATCGGATTATTTCCATTGATCGGTTCCTCTCCGCCACCTCCTCCAATAGGGTCATCCTCCTCACCTGTATTAACCGGAGTGCTATCCCGCTCCTTCATCAGTTTTATATTGGGAGATTTACCCGCCATAAACAGCTTCCTTTGCCTATCATAATACCCTTTAACAATTAAATCTCCCGGCGCTCTGTACAGACTTAACTGAATTTTCTTATCCGCACCCAGTACATACTTCTTCAGCAGGCCAAAAGCCTTTCCATCTGCAAGCAGCACATTCAGTTCCATATACACCTCCTTTGAACTCAATAAAGGAACCCCCACAACATCCTGACCTTTACTGTTTTTAACCACTTTAGCTTTGCTCCAGTCGGGGGTATACCCTTTCAGGTTAATAGCGCCTTCTGCCACAGATGGTGGTAGAGCAAACTGCTTCTTGTACCATTCTTTAGCCTGCTGCAGCAAAGCCCCCTCAGGAGCTTGCGTGTTTGTTTCTACCCGCAGCGGCGGTTCTTTTTTACAGGATGAAATAATGGCCAAAGCAAACAAGGCAGTTAGCGCTAAAAGGTAGCAATACTTTTTCATCAGGTTTTGGTTTAAGAAGCTTATTTATAAATGCTCCCTGCCCCCGCAGGGTTTCTCACGAAGAATTCTGCGAACAAAGCAGGATGTTTTTTACTGTTGTTAGAAGATGATTTTCTATATAAATCTTAACAAGCGGGCTGTTTACTTGTTTTTACAGGTTTAAAATTGCGGGAGTATTTTGTTTGTGCTTAGGTTAGTCTTATTTATATACCAAAACTAAAATTGCTGGTATGTTGAAAACAGGGGCAAAAGGAGAATAATATTTAGTTGCCAAATACGCTATCTGTTATCATTTGCAAGCGTTTTAAATAGTTTATCATCTTTTTATAAAAGGTAAAGAAATTAGACCGGCAAGACATAAAGCAATAAAATTAACAACGATATTTTGAAGTGAAAAAGGCATTGTTCTAAAATATTCAATTCCTTCAAGCTTTTTATCTGAGTTCTCTGCTAATTTACTTAAGGAATCAGCAAATGCTTCTGGAATTGACCTATCAACAAAATAGAAAATAAGGGTATCTAGCAATATATAAAAGAACAGGCTGAATAATAAGATTAGAGAAACCAGAATATATTTATTAAATGGTTTAATGTTGTTTTTTAAACATAATGACTTAAAGCTATTTAGTTTCCAAATCCCAATAACTAAAAAGCACCAGAAAAAGAATGCTGAAGTAAGGATTGAAAGGAATGAAGCTTCCATTAAGTCAAGGCCATCCCTTAACCAGATATAAGAAGTGGTATAGGCCAAAAAAAAGTAATTAGTGAAATTATAACAGCTGTTTCTATAATAAATGGCAGGTTATTGTTTTTAATGTTTTCCATTTTTCATTAATTTATTGATCCTAAAAAGTGTATAATAAGTCGATATAACACAAATAATTAAGAGTACTATACCATTATGAAGCGGAGTGTAAAAAAAACTATTGTATTTGATAGAAAATATCAGAAGTAAAATGTAAGGGATTATAAAAGTCAACAATGTGATATATATCCAAAAAAGTGTTTTATTCTTTTTGAATGTTTTTAAAAAGAAAGTTTTCAATAGTTGAAAAGAGAAGAAATTGAAAAACAAAAAAAAC
>JBASZP010000503.1:0-48399 GCA_049660965.1 Daejeonella sp.
CTTTTTTTTGACAGTAAAGGGAGTATTAAGAGATCTACTAATGTATTATCGTCAACTGTAACCTTTAGAGCTGTCATTCATGGCGAACAGGCCGCAGGATCATCATCAATAGTAAAATTAAGAACTATAGAAGCTGTAACTATTAATGGCTCATTAATACCATCAAATAGCTTTATTTACGGAACAGTCATTATAAGACAGGATGATCGTGTTTCAATTGTAATAAAAAGCATAAAAATTGGGAATGAAATAGTAGCTACTAATCTTAGTGTCTATGATATTGGTGATGGGCAGGAAGGAATATTCATTTCAGGTGGGGGATTGAGAACTAGCATAAACGACGCCACAGATAAAGCTTCGTCTTCAGTTTCTTCAATTCCGGTTGTTGGCCAGGTGGCCGATGCGACTATAAATCTTTTAAAAACTAAAAGGGGAAATAAGAAAGTGATTTTAGGCTCTAATTATAAAATACTTATAAAGAGTTCAAATAATTAATAACTATGAAATATAAAATAATACTTCTATGCTTAATTTTAATAGCTCAATATAACCTTAGTAATGCCCAGGATATAAAAAGCATTAATAAGAAAATAACTGTAACCACTAATAAAACAACATTTTTAATATTTAAATCTCCTGTTGACTATTTTGATTATGGCTCTCCTGATATTGGTGTTGAACAAACAGATAAGAAAAACATCTTAAAAGTAAAAGCCGCAAAAGCAAATTTTAAGGAAACCAATCTAACCGTAATGACCACAGATGAGCAATTTTATAGTATCATCGTCAATTATCAGGAAATACCAGATACGTTAAATTATATATTAAAAGTACCTGTTATAAATACAGTAACTACCAACAGAGATACAGTAAAAAACAATAGCAATAATTTTGTTAAAACAGTACAGTTACCACAACCGGATGTCAATATTGATTATCAGTATTTATCGGCACAAGCTATTAAACTTTCTAAAAAACAAAACTTCATAGCAGGCAGTAGGGAAGGAGGCGTTTTAGTAATTTTAAAAGGTATCTATATTAATCAGGAAAAACTCTATTTTCATTTTGCTTTTTCAAATTTGTCTTCCATTGATTATGATATGGATTTTATAAAATTCTCCATTAAGAATAAAAAAAGAATAGATAAATCTTCAGTCCAGGAAACCGAAGTTCAACCAACATTTACAATGAATAATGATTTGCTCCTGATCAAAGCAATGAGTAAAACTGAAATCAATCAAGTTTTTGTATTTGATAAATTTACTCTGCCAGACTCTAAAAAAATGATATTAGAAATTGGAGAACGAAATGGGGAAAGAAATATAACCACTGATATTAATCCGGGAAGTATATTAAAAGCTAAGCGATTTTAATCTATTCCAAAACAAGATAGTTTAATTGGAGCGTTATAAGCTGCAAAATCATTTGACGCTAATATTTGCATAAAAGCATATTCACCTGGTTCAATTGATTCAGGTAATATTATCTCATAGATACCATCCTTAACTTTCTTAA
Organism: Daejeonella sp.; assembly: GCA_049660965.1. Classification (GTDB taxonomy): domain Bacteria; phylum Bacteroidota; class Bacteroidia; order Sphingobacteriales; family Sphingobacteriaceae; genus Daejeonella. Next base: position 1,516 of record JBASZP010000503.1, read on the forward strand.
ATTCCAATTTTACAAAAGAAGAACTGACGTCAATTGATTTTCCTCCCATAGTCATCTTAAAACGTAAAAATTGTCTTCTGTCTTTTTTAGAAACACCTTTAGATAATAGTATGGCATCTGCAGGATCAATATTTAGTGCATCCAATTTTATTAAAAATTTTGGTACTGAATTTGAGCTAAATCTGGTACTTGATTTTAGCTTATAAGCTGAATAATATGTTTCTGAACCTGAATATCCAATTCCAGGTCTTACAATATCAATATTTGCATCAGAGCGTTCAATAGATCCTAAAGTGTTATCTTGCAATAAAATGTAAGGTCTGCCGGAAAATTCAGGATCTGTTTTAATCTGCGCAAAAGAAAAATTGCTTAAAGCTGTAAAAATTAATAAAAGTATTAATAGTCTCATTTTATAGAAATTAAGGTTCATAACTTGTTTTTATTCAATATAAAAATACATTTTTTTTAATAGTTTTTAAATAATAAAAATCCTGATTTTAATTTTACTTTAAATAAGCGCTTTTAAAGACTCTTTAAAATAAAGTGAGCCGAAGTATCTACTTATTAAAATAAGCTAATAAAAGTCTTTATATAGTGCTAAAATTAAAAATGAAACAAGACTTACAGCAAAATTTATTTTCCCTTTCTGTTTTTTATTTTTAATTATGAGCCGATAGGCGAATGCCATATATTAACTATAATACTATATATATGGTTGCAATACTCGAACGCAAGGTCTTACAGGGAGTATAAGAGCGTACTTTTCTTAATTGCAATACTCGAACGCAAAGCTAAAGTGTTGCAATACCCGAATGCAAAGTTGCAATACTCGAACGCAGGTTTGCAATACTCGAATGCAAATGAAGATTTATATATTTTAATTATTAGGGTAGGCTATAAAAATTTGCAATACTCGAACGCAGTGTTGCAATACTCGAATGCACTTGTTGCAATACTCGAACGCAGTGCTGATATGATGCCTGTAAGCCCTTTAGAATGATATACAGATTTGCAATACTCGAACGCAGTACTGATATAGTGCCTTTAAGCCCTTTAGAATGGGATGCAGATTTGCAATACTCGAACGCAGGAATAATTTAATTATTTAATACCTGCTCTTATAAACTGTTTAGCTTGAGCTAAAGTTATCTGTGAATTATATGCTTTGTAATAGGAAGAACAATAAACATTTGATTTTTCCTCTATGTTGATTTTAGAATCAGTTAACCATCTTTGAAATGGGTCTTTTTCACCTTCAATTGAGGGATCATTATAAAGGGTTTTATAAAGAAATTTTAGATTTTCCATTAGGCTCTTAAAAAACAGGTTATCTCCCCGTGATTCAAATAGATTATTAACCTCCATTTGTACTTCAAAGTTAAGTAATACAAAATAATCTTCCTGGTGCTTTTTGCTTGGATCGCCTTGAACAAAAGAAAAAGTAAAAGGCAAATTTCCTTTAACTTGGATTATCTCTAATACTCGTTTTACAGAATTTTTCCTTTGGGAATTAATTTTAACATCAATACCTGCGATTGAGGCTAAAAAATCAACAGGAATCTTTGTTTTAAAAGATTTTTGTGAGAGTACTTGATGCCTTGTTTTATATAAATAAAGAAATAAACGCTTACGGCCATCCCCCCCTCTCCCCTTACCGGCTCTTTTATAACCATTAGACTCGATGGTATAATAACGTTGTAAGAATCCATGAAGCAATTCATCGGATACACGAATTTCATATATTTTAATACCATTACTCTGACGGTCAATATTTAATTTGATATCCTTAATAATTGAGAAGTTTCCTAATTGAATTATTCGTCCACTTTCATTGTCATTGTAAGATTTAGAAAAAATAATATTCTTTTGAAGCATGTTATAAAGAGCATAATCAAATACTGTTGCAAAGGTATGCCCATGATGCTCGGGAGGTGATTCTTTAGGGTTGTCTTTAAAAAATGGATGGGGTAGACATAGATCCTGCTTGTTACGTCCGGACTCTCTACAAAAATCTTTTAAGGTGAACCGTGTATATCCGAACAAATCTGTTTTTAAAAGCGTAGTAATAAAAACAATAAAATCAGTAATTATACCGGAGTCTTGTCCAAAAGACTTTTCAATATCCCGAAGATTATCAGCAACACTTCGATCAATACGGCTAAGTTTATAGTCTATTTCAAAATCTTTTTCGTCAATTATTGTGGCTATAGCTGTCATTTCAATACTTTTTTATTTACCTGTTTAGTACTTTTTTTATTTTTTTCCCCTTCATTAGAAGATTTGGTGAGCTCGGAAGTATTATCTGCTAGAACTAATTTTAAAATAGTATCCGGAGAAACCTCAAACAACTTACTTAATTTTAAAATAGTTGATAATTTGAAATTATAAGCGAAGTAAGTATCATTAAAATTTGCAGCCTTATCCTTGAAATAAAAGGTTGTATAATTTATTTTAAGATCTCTGGCTAAAATAGTAGGAGTAATATACTTGTATTTAATAATTTCTGAAAAACTTGTAATTACTCCGTTATTAATTAATGAAGCCATATTGTGATATCGAACATCTTTCTCATTCCTTCGTTTATTTGTGGTTTTTTTACTCTTAACAGTCTTTATTATAGTGGTTTTGGACATTATTTAAATATTTAACAAAAATAGAAAAAATATAATTTATTATATTAAAATTTCAAAATATATATATATTTTTACAAAATTTCACAATCAAATCTAATAAATGTTTACTCATTTTAAGTTACCAATTCTTCTTTTTATCTTCTTTAACCTGTTTAATACCTACGCTAATGCGCAGTATTCGCATTATGAAGGTCAGGGGCAAATATTTATAGGTGGAGCAAAAACAGGTATTAGCAATAATTACCATTTAGGTTTTGCATATCATTTTAAAAATAAGCTTGCGGTTACTCCCCAACTTTCATTTGAAACCGCCCATCCTCACCAAACAAAATACTCTAACATCGGACTCGATGTAGGAGCATTGTATTCATTAGCAAATATTGGAGAAATGCTTAATATCAATATTACAGGTGCAGGAGTTGTTTGTTATGAAACTATTAAAGGCATTTCATCTACAACTGTAAGTGGTTTTGGTTTGAACTATGGAATCCGGGCGGGAGGGGAAATTGAATACAATCTAAATTCTCAAATATCATTTGCCGCATTTGGAAGTCAATACTACTTATTAAAAAAAGAGAGCGGTAGTTTCCGCTATAATATAGGTCTTACAGCAAAATTTAATATTCTGGAATAAACTAAATAAATAAAAATTATGAGAAAACTCTACACACTTAAAAGAACCTCTTTTCAAATTATTGCCATTACCCTGGTTGGTTCACTATTGTTCAGTTGTAAAAAAGACCCTACTACTTCTACTGATGACATTCTGAAAGCAGAATTAGAAAAAAAGAAGGAGGCATATTTTACAACTCTTGTTGGCAGTAAATACAAGTTAAATAGTTTTGAGGATAGTAAAGGTCAAACACTGATAGGATCAGCAGAGTTTCCATTTGAATTAAATGATGATGCTGTAACTTTTAAAACTAAAAGTGGCTTAGAATGGGATTATGGAAGTTTATATTATATCAAGTCCGGCGTTTCGATTGCACCCAATAGTTACGGCTTCTCAACAAACATTGATAGTTTATACTTAGGTGGAATTGATGAAGAACCTGTTCGAGCTAAGGGTACAGTTATCAATAAATTTAAAATTGATTTAATTCAAGATGATTACTTAAGATTATCAGTAACCTACAAAGGGGAGAAAGTCAACCGGGTATATCAAAAGGTCAAGTAATTATTAACCTCATTTAATATTCTTTAAAATCTCAGTTTTGAAAAAATTTATATTTATTTTATTAGCATTTTTTTGTTTAGTCCGCCCAAACCTACTTGGCCAACAAGTTACATGTAATGAACCAGGATCATATAATTGTTTTGTTAGTGCAAATCCCGCTTCATTTGATGGTTTATATTATATGGATTATAGCGGCCGTACTAGATATGTTCCATATTATAATGATAAGGTGGTTTTTGCCTTACCGGGACAAGCGGCAGGTACACCTTTCACATTTAATAATTTAGGTAAGGTAGATTCAGGGGATGGTTCTTCAAGTTCTTTTTATGTTTATCCTTTCTATAAGTATTTAGGAATAGCAAATGCAGTTAATTCATCATTTCTTTTCTACCCTTCAACAAGTAATGAAGGGGTAAATGTAGTAGAGCAATGGGTAAAAAGAGATATGGTACATCCTATTATACCTCCTCAAACTTTTACGCATTTATATCATTCAACTAACATTACTGTCGAAATTCCAACATTTATTAATAAAGGTGATATTGAAAATCTTTGTAATGATCAACCAAGCTTTATTATTGCCGATTACTTTAAAAATCTAACTAATGTATCATTCTTTTTAGATGATGTATCAGCAACTCAGGTTGACCCGGGTTCTTTATCATTGGGTCAACACAAAATAACAGCTAAAAAACAATATCATAACGGCTTGTATGAAGAGGACTTTTATATAAATATTTTAGCTAAACCAACACCAACTATTATTGCAGATAAACCTTTAGCAGTCTGCGATGGTGAAAAAGTTACGCTTTCTACACAATCTCCACCAGCAGGTGAAAATTATACCTATTTATGGAGTAGCGGACAAACAAGTGCAAGTATTGAGGTTAGTCTTGGAGGAACATATTCTGTTTCAGTTTCAAACGGAGAATGTTTTACAGTTTCTCCATCTGTAGATATAACGATACTACCCAAACCTGATGCAACCATAAATATTGTTGGGAATACAACTTTATGTGCAGGTGAAGAAGTTACCTTTTATGCACCGAATAGCACCTCTTACATATGGAAGCAAGGAAATACAATAGTTGGTACCAATCAATCCTTTGCCACAAAATTAGCAGGCCTATATACGTGTACAGTTACAGGTAATAACGGTTGTACAAACATTTCTCAACCAATTGCTATAGTTGTAAAAGATAATCCAATACCAACTGTTTCTACGTCTGGCCCAATAACTTTTTGTGAAGGTGAAAATGTCTTATTGACCGCACAATCAATAGGAGTACCGACAGCCTATGAATGGTCAAACGGAGAAACGACAAAAACGATTTCGGTCACCCAAACAGGCATTTATTATGTAAATGTTATAAATCAGGGAGGTTGTGAAGCAAGAAGTGCGGATATACAGGTAAATGTAAATCCATCACCTAAACCAATTATAACCTCAAATGGACTTCCCGATATTTGCCAGGGGGAAACCATTACCTTGACTGCTACAGGATCTGCTTCTTATTTGTGGTCTAATGGTGCTACAACTCAAAGCATCATCGTTAACTCGCCTGGTAGTTATTTTGTAAAAACAACCAATGCTCAAGGGTGTGTACGTACAAGTGATCCATTTGCTGTAACTGTTAAACAAAAACCGGTAGCTGTGATCAGCACTAGTGGTAGCCCTATTTTATGTTCAGGCAATACGGTTACTTTAACCTCAAATGTTGGAGATTCATATTTATGGTCTACCGGTCAAAACACACAATCTATTATTGTAAGTCAGGCCGGCTCTTATACTGTTCAGGTTACAAGTAACGGTTGCTCAACCGTATCAAACCCCATAAATGTTACTGTTAATGTACCTACTTTAGCAACAATTAGTCCCTCTGCACCACAAACTATATGCTTTGGTGAAACCAAAACATTAACGGCGAGTCAGGCAGTGAGTTACCTCTGGTCAAATGGAGAAACTTCAAGTTCAATTGAGGTTAGTACACCCGGATTTTATAGTGTTACAACAACTGATGTAAACGGATGTAAGTCTACGTCTGCAACAGTCCATATTCAAGTAAGGCCAGAATTTTTACCACAAATTTCGGTAGTAGGTACTACAACTTTTTGTGAAGGTCTGTCTACGACCCTAATAGCAACAACCGGTTCTTCTTATTTATGGTCAACAGGCCAAACAACTCAGTCTATAATTGTTACTCAGGCCGGCACTTACAATGCAGTAGTTACTAATGCTAGCGGCTGTTCTGTAGCTACAAATCCGGTTGTAATTAATACATTACCATCACCAAAACCCTTTATTGCCTCATTGGGGCCTACAACATTTTGTCAAGGGGATTCTGTCACTTTAAATATTTCAAATCCACAACCAAACACAATCTATACCTGGTCGAATGGATCAGTTGGTAATAATATAATTGTTAAGCAAAACGGTTCATATACTGTCTATGGTACTTACCAAAATGGTTGTATAAAAATTAGTGATCCATTAGCAATAACGGTTTATAATATTGCAAAGCCTACAATTTCAACCTCGGGCCCGACAACCTTTTGTGATGGAGAAAGTATTACCTTAACAATTAATGAAATTGGTTCATCATACCGATGGTCTAATGGAGCTACTACAAAATCCATTATAGTTAAAGAAAGTGAAACTTTCACCGGATTTATAATCAACTCTCAGGGATGCGAACGTGAATCAAATCCGGTGAGTATAAATGTTCGAGCCAATCCTAAACCGATTATTACAGCTTCCGGCCCGCAAACTTTTTGCCAGGGAGATAGTGTTTTGTTAAGTATTCCCAATGTTGCTGGTTCACAATATGTCTGGTCTAATGGAATTTCCGGCACAAATAAAATAACCGTTAAATCCTCCGGTAACTACTTTGTGAATGTGACTAATGCTAATAATTGTTTGAATGTAAGCCAAACAGTACCGGTGAATGTTTACCCTATTCCCAAACCAACAATAAATGTTCAGGGCGGATTAGATATTTGTCATGGAGATAGCGTGATATTAAAGATTAATGAAACTGGTACAGCTTACCGCTGGTCAAATGGAGCTACTACAAAATCTATTATAGTTAAGGAAAGTGAAACCTTTACAGGCTATATTATAAACGCTCAGGGATGTGAAAGGGAATCAGATCCGATTAACATAAATGTTCGTGCTAATTCTAAACCAGTCATTACAGCTTCCGGCCTGACAACCTTTTGTCAGGGAGATTCTGTAATATTAAGTATTCCCAATGTTATCGGTTCGCAATATGTCTGGTCTAATGGAATTTCCGGCACGAACAAAATAACTGTTAAAACCTCAGGTAATTATTTTGTTAATGTCACCAATACTAATAACTGTTTGAATGTAAGTCAAACGGTACCAGTGAATGTTTATCCTATTCCCAAACCAACAATCAATGTTCAGGGTGGATTAGATATTTGTCAGGGAGATAGCGTTATTTTAACTATTAAAGAAACAGGGACTTCTTACCGTTGGTCAAATGGAGCTAAATCTAAATCAATCATTATTAAGGAAAGTGAGACGTTTACCGGTTACATTACCAATGCCCAGGGATGTGAACGTGAATCAGATCCGGTCAGCATAAATGTTCGGCCTAATCCTAAACCAATCATTACAGCTTCCGGCCTGACAACTTTTTGTGATGGTGATAGTATCAAGCTAAAATCATCAGTGGGTGATGCCTATTTATGGTCAAACGGCCAAACAACAAGAGAAATTATTGTAAAGACCCCCGGATCATATTATGTAACTACATTTTTAAATAATGGGTGCAGTAAAATTTCATTGCCTATAGAAATTAATGTGTTAGAAAACCTAAAACCTGTAATCACAGCTTCAGGATCTACAACATTATGTAAGGGAGATACCGTAATCTTAAAAGCAAGTCCGGGAAGCTTGTATGTCTGGTCAACCGGTGAAAATAGCCAATCCATTAAAGTAGTTAATGCCGGCACTTATTCTGTCAGAGTTTATAATAGTGATAATTGTTCTAAAAAGAGTGACAATATCGTTGTAACGGTTAATCCAAGACCTGTAGCGATAGTTACTCCATCCGGCCCTACAACTTTCTGTCAAAAAGATAGTGTCACACTAAACGCAACTGCCGGTGGAAGTAAATATGTCTGGTCTAATGGTTTGGAAACAAAAAGCATTGTTGTAAAAAATTCAGGTACTTATTGGGTTACTGTTTATAATGCTTTTGATTGCGAAACCGTATCAGAGCCAATAACGGTAACTGTAAAAGATAAGCCAATAGCAAGTATTAACGTTCAAGGATCATTAGAATTCTGTAAGGGAAATAGCGTAATTCTTGCGGCTTCTAAAGGAAAATACTATGAATGGTCAACCGGTAGTAAAGATTCAACTATTAAAGTTGTAGAAAGCGGAAGCTACTGGGTAAGAGTATTCAATGAACTTGGATGCTCTGATATTTCACAGTTTGTGAATGTAGTAGTTAGAAATCCAACAACATTAGTCACCATTCCTGATATTGAAGTTTGTGTAAACAAGAGTTCTATAACACTTAATCAGGAAGATCCAAAAGGGGGCAAATATAATGGGGTTGGTATAGTACAAAATAAGTTTAACCCTGCTGTGGCCGGAATAGGTAAGCATACTATAATTTATACCTATTTCAATGAATTTGGTTGTCAGAACAATACTTCATTCACAATAGAAGTTACACCACTCACTGAACTAACACCAGGACAAGATACGGTTGTTTGCCTCCAATCCGCCTCAATGCTTTTAACTAACTCATCCCTTCCTGATGGAGTAGTGTTTAGTGGTAATGGTGTTAATGGTAAAAAGTTTAATCCCCTGGAAGCAGGATTAGGCAAGCACATCATAACTTATACCTATCAAAATGAATACACCTGTACATCTACAGCTAAAAGAGTTATTACAGTTAATCCCAATCCGACTATTCCAACATATGTTGGTACAACACAAGGTTGTAAGGACGACGTATTACTACTTTCTGCTTCATCCAGTATCGTCGGGGGATCATCATTGATCTATCGATGGTATCGGGAGGGCGAGGAAGAACCATTCTCTATTGGCAAGGATCTTATCTATACTATTCGATATACTGAAAGGTTATTTGTTGTTGCAAAATCAACTTTACCAGGTAGCTGTGAAAGTGAACGTGCGGAAATTAAAATAACCGCTTTCAATCCTGAAGGAAATTTCACAGCCAATACCACGAATGTTTTACAAGGTGGCCCTATAAAATTTTCTCCTGCTGTCGTTGGCGCAGAAAAATATACTTGGGATTTTGGAGATGGTAATAAATCTAATACTAATGAACCCATCCATTATTACAATAGTTCAGGAACATTCACGGTTAAAATGACTGCTTACTCCTCACAGGGATGCCCGGTGATTGTAACAAAATCTAATTATATTAAAGTAGAAAAGGACCCGATACTTCTCGTTCCGCCTAAGTCAAATACAGAACAGGTTTTGGATCCAAAACTGTCTAAAAAAACATCGGTATATCCCAATCCACTCACAGGCAATCGTGCAAAATTGAAGATCTTCAATAATGGAAAAACGACTGCTACATCAGTGTTTGAAGTTTATGCCGTTTCCGGAAACTTAATAATGAGGAAAGAAATTGCAGTACAACCAGGTGAGAATGTTATTGAGGTCTCAGATTTCAGTTTACTGAATGCTCAGACTTATTATTTATTCGTAATTACGGTTAATGATGAAAAATCAGTATTTAAAGTATTAAAATTATGAGTAGACTAAAAATCCTATTGTTTGTACTATGTATTACAGGTATTTACTCCTGCTCTGATCAGGATGATGCTATTCAGAATTTAAATGAGCCTCCGGTCATTAATATAGATAAGGATAAAAAGATGCTTACTGATAGCCTTCGTTACTATACAGGTGAAAATTACTTTTATAATTTTAAGATCAACATGTCAGATATTAATAATAATATCTGGAAGTGCACCTATAAAACAGAGAATGGAAATTTCAAAGTTTTCTATAATGGTAATGAGCTTCTCTTGCCTTCCCTTCGTGTAGATCAGAAGGAACTTAATATCAGTGTGAGTCCGCAGGAGCCGGGACTAAATGTAATTAAGTTTATTGCTGAAGATAAATTTGGAAAAACGGATGAAGCGCAATTAAGCTTATTTTTATTTGATAACCTCCCACCTGTAGCATCCCTAGAGTATGTTCAGCTATCTTCTTTAGAGTATCAATTTGATGGCAGTAGCTCTTTTGACCAGGATAAAAATTTTGGCGGTCTTGTAGCAGGGTATTATTTCGAAATAGGAGGAATAGTTTACGAAACCCCAAGCCCGGTTATCAAGCATATTTTTAATAATCCTGGACTCTACAGCATTAAATTAAAGGTCATTGATAATAATGGATCTTATTCACCTGTAATTGAAAAAAAGGTTACAATAAACTAATTTATATGAAAAAAATATATTTAACTTCATTATTCCTCATCTACTATACTTTGGTTTATTCTCAAACCGGTAACTATTTAATTCGCGGATCAGTTTCAACAGCTGCAAATTTTTTGAATATCCCTGCTGACATTCGAGGCGTAAGTATGGGGAATTTATCCGTGGCCAATGAAACTGATGCCAATTCAATTTTTGGAAATCCTGGCAGACTGGCATTTTCAAAAGGATTATCTGAAGTTGCATTTACCTATACTCCCATTGCATCAGGAATAACAAATGACATTAAGATGCTTACTCTGACTGGAAATAGTTGGATTGGCACAAATGAATATGTAGGGTTAAGCTTACAATATTTTTCATTGGGTGATGTACATTTTTTTGATGACCAGGGTAATGAAACTCAATATTTAAGACCAAGTGAATTTGCATTAGGAGGCTTCTACAGTCGCAAGCTGACTGATGATTTTGGCATAGGCGCTACATTTAAGGGTATATTTTCTTCTCTTACCGGTGGTGTAGAGTCCGGAGGAGAAAAATCAAGAAAGAGCATATCAATTGCTGCAGACTTTGGATTTAAAGGAGAAAGCGAATTAGGAGAAGGTAAAGTTACCTATGGCTTAAGTTTTAACAATATTGGTTCAAAAATATCCTATACTAATACAGATAAAAAATCATTCATTCCCATGCAATTAAAATTTGGCAGTGGCTATCGTTACCAACTGGATGATGATAATTATCTGTTTAGTGGCTTAGAGTTTACAAAACCTTTAGTTCCGTCTGCACCTGTTTATGATGCAGATGGAAACATCGTAGCCGGTAAAGACCCTGATAGAAGTGTAGTATCATCTATTTTCACTTCGTTTGCCGACAGTCCTGATGGATTTAATGGGGATTTAAAAGAGTTTGGTATAAACGTAGGTGTAGAGGGTGGATTAGCGAATTTGGTGTTTTTAAGAGCCGGTTATTTTATGGAACCGTCCCAAAATGGAAAAAACTCGTTCGCTTCATTTGGCGTTGGGTTTTATCGTGTTTTTTCAGAGAAACGTGTTTGTTTTGATACAGGCTTTTTAATGCCAACTGCGAATAATAAGGCTTTAAAAAACACCTTTAAAGTAGGGATCTCAATGGCTATCTTAGACAATTAGACCTCCTAATTAGAATTATCCTTTTTTAAAGCATTTACAATATCAACATTTGTTATCAAACGATTTTCGGGTACATTTTCATTTTCTATTTTCAAATTTGTTGTTGGATAGGAATACTTTACATGATAGAGTTTAGTTTCTTCATCGTAATCCATTACAATTGCATTTACCAATGGTTTTCCGGACCTATCCAATAGCATAACTTTCTGTTCCTTTTGGTATTTCATATTTTTATTTTTTAATACTTTTATTAAGAGATACTAGTTTTTTTATCATTTTAAAGGCGGATTCGATTAACCAGGTTAACCCTCTAAATGTATAATAAAAAAGCAAAAGCCGCAAATCCTTTGGTTTTCTGTCCATTTATCTGTCTTCATATTAAAAAGTGGACTACAAATGTAGTACTAAAAAAAGGTGTTTTAAAAAAGAGGTAATGGGTATAGGTAAGTGTTTTTAAAGATTACGTTTAACGCTACGCTTACCCGGTTAAGCTGAATAGCGGAACGTGGTAAGGAAGTAGAAGTGGATGTTTGTATGGGCCTGTAATCTCTTAGAAACTTTTACCGTGTCAAAAATAGAGGATCAATAATTGGGCAAATGTATTAATGAAATACTAACAAAGGCTATTATTGATCTTCTATCTGCGGGGACGCTTTATATAGTGAATAGGTAATAACAAAGGGGGAATAAAGTCTTTTTATTTGCAGTCCACTTTTTAAATTTTTATAGATTTATAATTTAAAGTGTCGCCTGTCTTTGCTCCGGATCAGAGCTGGCCGGCAGCTGATCCGGGCTTTACCTGGTACGAAGTGTCGCCTAAAAGCTCATCCGGATCTGCCGGCATTGCCCTGCAGCGCTTACAAATTGTCGCCTGTATAATTAATATTTATTTTTGAAAAAGATTATCAATATCCAATAGACTAATTCAAAAAAGACAAAAAATGATATAGATATTTTCATCCCTCTTTTTATTGCATCTAATAGCGTTTCCTCTCGATCCCCCATAAACCCTAAAAAAGTAGCAAAATTAAAAATAACCATTAGCAGTAATAATGCCCCAATATGATTTTCTAATATCATCATAATTATATATTTATTTTAAAAATTTATGTCCCTTAATTTAGTTTTAGCAATATTTAATTCTAATTCCGACTTATAACAATCATTATAATTATTGGAAAAAGGAATTTGCATTGGTGATATGGATTCTTCATGCAGAGATACATAATTATCTGCAATATCATCAAAATCTAATATAGAAACTTTAACATTTAAATTATTTGAATGTACTGACATTACTACTCCATCCTGAATAGTTAATAAAACTTGTATTGGTTCGCTTTGCATAATTTAGTTATTTGATTTATAAATTTGAAATTGATTCTTGAAAACGTTCGTAATTATCTTTAACAACCTTAAGTTTATCTACCTGAGTTGACAGCTGATCCTTCACTTCATTTAATTGATGTTTTAATTCATTATTTTCAGTTTGCAACCTGTTTACTTTCTCCTGGTTAGAAGTAAATTGCTTTATATAAATTTCTAAAGCCTTAGAGGCACTTGAAGCATTATAATTTTCCATTATAAGATTAACCTGTTTACAAATAGCTTCATCCGGCTTTCTGATTTTAATTTCTGACCAGGTCAATATTTCTGTTGATTTATTCATGTTGTTGTATTTAATAAATTCGCCAATCTTCTAAATGATATTCCGGTAATTCTCTGATAATGGTGTGGGCTAAATGATTGATCATCTCTTCTAAAAAAAATAAAGCACTCTCCTCCTCGTTACTTAAATTCCTCAATTCTTTTAAATGATTTATTTCTATTTGATAATTAAGACATTGTAATGCCTTGTATAAGCCAAATCTTGTTAAATTTTTGCTTGACCTTTTATCAAGCATTAAAATCTCCATTTGCTCCTCAATTTCATTATCTAAAATACCTTCATAATCATTTTTGTCACGCAACATTGTACAAAGAACATTTAAGGACCTTAACGTATCTATTAGAGTAGATACACAATGTTCAATACCTTCAGTGCTGATTTTTGTATGATTGTATAACTCTGGAAATTTGTCTTTGAATGAATAAGGGAAGCTAAATTGATTGTCTTGCGCTAAATAGTTAATAGCTAATTCTATGCTGTTAAAGTGTTTGGCATTACAAATGTGTGGACTCATGATATTAATTTTTGTTAGTCAATATAAAAGTCTGTGCATATCCATTTTTAGTAGAATATTCAATTTCCGCCTTTTCAAATTTTAATTTTACTTCTTTTAATAGAGCTGTTTCCGTTTTTTGCTGATATTTTTTCTGTTTTACTTCTATTACTTCAAAGTTTGGATTAGAGTATTTTTTATTTGAAAAGATAATTTGAGATTTTCCTTCTTCTAATTCATCGACAAATACATATGCTGTTCTTTCTGTTTCCATTATTTTCATGATTAGTTATTCTTATTAATTATTTTAGATGGGATTTTGAAAATAGAAAGGCTTCTTAGATACCGGAGTTCATCCATTGTGTAAAGTATCTCACAATCTGCTTTAAGGATATAATTAAAATCAATTCCTCTTATACTTACACACTTATATCCCGGCACTTCACCAATAACCTTATAGTCACTTTCACACAATATAACTTCTCCAATATTTAACCATTTAGGTGCTTTTTGATTTAAATATTCCTCTAAATTCATATTGAACTTTTAATTTTAATCCGTCTATTACGTCTTGATTTCTTATATAAATATAATGATTATTCATTATAAACTATAATAAAAACATCAAAATTTAGAGTTTATTTAAAATTCTATTTTCCCTTCTGTAACCAATTTGAGTAGGGTTATTGGTTTTGTGCTATGAGAGGAAATTAAAAGAAAATGCCGGTTAATTAAGAAGTAATTAATCCGGCACTTTTAGGGCGGTTATTGTCAAAGTCCCATGAAGGGAATTGGGATACTTACTTGAATGGAGAATTAAAAAAACGTCCGTAATATCACTTTAGTCAAATAAGCGGAGATTATTGCGGGAAGTATCAAATTCATAAAAATTTCATATTTATCCATTTTACTCACCTTAAGAGCTAAGTATTTCATATATGTTAAGACTGATTTCATTTTGTTATTTCTTTAAAGTCCTTAAATTACTATTTTTCTGTGAATACCCACTTGATCGAGGAGAAAACCAATTCTTTTCCCTATTTCTTCTGAACTCACCCAAATCATGAAAAACTGTAGTTAATACAGAATGATCATCAAGTTTTTTTGTTTCTGCAAATTCTATAAATGCTAATAAATCATTTACAAATTCTTCATTGGGCTCAGCCAATTCCAAAGTTGCCGTTAATGATAGCATACCATCAGCCATTTCTAAATCATCATAATAAACCTTATCTGTTAGATCAAGAGATTTGTTTATTAGTTCTTCTCTTTTTAGAATGTAATTGTTCATAATCACTATGTTTTATATTTTTAAATTGGGATATATTCCCTTGATTTGTTATATAAATATAATGATTATTCATTATATATTAAAATAAAAGCATTCTAAAACAACTTTATTTTAATCATTTTTTCCCATCTGTTTCTTTCTTTTTTATTACTAAATAATAGCCTATAGCATTTAAAGCTTTGTTTGTTTTATTTATCCAACCTAAAAAAGCAAGCCTAAAATTTTGTGGTGCAGATCCTCCGGCAACTTCAGTAAACTTTGCCCAGGTTAAACCCTCTTTTTTAAAAAGCTCTTTTATCTTATTATCCATTGTTTCCATTGTAACCAATAAATTGAAGGCATAAAATTACATATATAATTTTAGTGTCGCCTATGTTTACCTTGGATAACACCTGGCCACCTGCTGATCCTGGCTTTACCTGGTACGAAGTGTCGCCTAAAACTCTTTCCGGAACTTGCTGATCAGGCCTGCAGCTGTTGAATTGTGTCGCCTATTAATGATCAGATATTTTTAATGAAGTTACTCTATAAAATTCTCTCTTCACATCTAAACCGGCTGTTAAAGTATAGATTTCTGTGGTTTTCGTACTTTCATGGCCTAAAAATCTTTGCAAATAATCTTTCGCCATTCCTGCTTCTGATAATAATGTTGCTCTGGTATGTCTTAATGTATGTGGAGATACTTTTTGCGATATTTTAGCGCTCATTGCTATTTCTTCAACAATCTGCTCAATACGCCTGGTTGTAAATTTATGATTTCTGTTACTTTCAAAAAGATAACCTGATTTTCTTTCCTGCAAATGTACCTGTAGAGCCCTGGCTAAATTTTCTGTAATCGGGACCTCCCTTCTTTTATCTCCTTTCCCATTCCTGATGATCAGCACTAAATCAGATACGAGAAGGTCACCTGGCATTAAATTCACAAATTCATCAACCCTTGTTGCCGACTCATATAATGTTGCCATCATTAAACCCGTTTTTGCATCTTTCTTAAATGCAAAATCTAAAAAAGCTTTAATGTGATCTTTGGACAATCTTTTTACCGTTCCTTTATTCCGGCCTTTAACCGGTTTTAGTTCGCAAATCTTTCTTGCTTCCTGAACTACATATTTGGACTGATCATAAGAAAGGTGGTATTTTCTGAAAAGCTTGGTAATACTTTCGATGACAGGAAGTAATGTTTTTTTATGTTCCATATTTCGCAATTTAAATTTGACTAACGAAATATACGTAAAAAATGGATAATGGAAGGTTCAATTATCACTTAATAACAGGGAAAAACTTCGCCTTCTCCCTATTATGCGAAATTTAAAAAAACAGATTATTGCAAATTATTGGTTTTTATAAAAACAGAACCTTTGTAATTGAAACTACATTAAAGTCTGGATATTCTTTTTGTAACATCTCTTCGCACGTTTTCGCCTTTAGCTCTAAAGTAAATCTTAAATGAATATCATTATGATTTTGTTCAATAAGCGTTTCACCATATAGTACAGGGTATATTTCGTTTCCTTTAAACCGATAAACCAAAACCGGAACGGGAAAAGCAATACCACTTGCCATTTTAACGCAATAACTTAGGTTTTCGCTCTGATCTTCTTCAGTAACCAATACTTTCCAAATCTCAATAGGGTCTTTTGATTGGTTTAGGGGAGTTACAGTTGAACTACTAATTACCAATGATATATCTTTAATATTATCCATGTGTAAATATAGCTATGTTATTCGTACTGTTTAATTAACTCTTTCATGATCTTTCAATTACCATAAATTCACGGTAGGTGCTTAAAAATTGCTTTCCGGCATATTCAGCTAGTTCTCCAGATTTGAAGCAACCACGGGAGCTGACATACGAAAACGAGTCAACATAGACGTAGTCGATGTATGAAAAATCGGTACTCGAACTAATCTGATCGGAATAGGTTTGCATACCAAACCAGGGATAGTATTTATATTCATTCTTATTACTCCAATCAGGTAGCCAGCCTTCATTTAACACGCGACCAATTCTGAACATTTTTGCAACTCCGTTTATGGCCTTTTCGTCATCGTTTTGAGGTTCAGGATAAGGCAAGGATTTAACCGGATCAACGCCTTCAACCTGACAGGCATCTTCGTAAGTTTTGATTTTTTCTATAATTTTCATGTTATCTCTGCTCTGATTAAATAAGTTTTTGGATAAGTCTGCGATCATTGTGGTGATTTCAATGCAATTAGGCAATATTATGACCGTGAAAAAGTAATTAATGGTTCTATATTACCTGCATCAGCTGCTCGTATTGCATTGAGATAGTTTGCCCTTGCATTACCCTCCTGTACAAGATTGGTAGCACCCCATGTAAACACGGGTTTTTTAAAAATCTTCTCAATCACAATATCCGCCATCAGGCGACTATGCCTGCCGTTACCATTAGGAAAGCAATGTGTGCTTACTAAACGGTGCTTAAAACGAATGGCAATTTCTTCAGGTGGGTATGTGCCGTTCTTTATCCAATACATAATATCGTCTAAAAGAGTTTTTAATTCCGTTGCTATCTGCCATTTGTCCACGCCTATATTCTTATTTGTTTTACGAAATTTCCCCGCCCATTCCCACACATTGCCATACATTCTTTTATGCACTACTTTTATAAACTCTTCTGTAAAAACATCTTCTGTTTTAAATGATCGCCTTAACGTCCATTGTATAGCCTGTTCAATATTCTGCTGCTCAAATTCGTCCAGTTCTCCCCGTGTGGCAATAGTTGAAATCAGCAAACCTTCTTTCTCATCTTCATCCAAAGGGGTTTGCCCATCAATATATTCAAGTTCTAATCCCATAAAATCTTAGGCATTTCATTTTTTATACTCGTTGCTCTTTCCTGGATTGCTTTTTCTATTCGGAGTTTTGTGTTTTCCTGGTCTTCTAATTTCATGGTATTAGAAGTACGCAACACAATTTTAGTAGCCAATTCTTTAGCTTTCCTTTCAATCAGCAATTCCAGAGAACCATCATTGGGAATAAAGCCATATACTAACTGCATATCAAGGGCCCTTGCAGCTTCTCTAAGGGATTTAATTGAAATAGAGCCCTCTTTTTCCCTTTTTTCAATGTCCTGTACGCTTTGTTTTGTTATTGAAAGTTTGCTGCCTAACTGCTGCATAGACATGCCAATGGCAGAACGAATTGCCTTTATCCACCCCGTAGGTGGCATGGCTACCTTTTTCAATGAAGCAAAAGAGAGCATTTTAGCGTTTAACTGTTGTATCTGTAATGATTCTTTACTCATTTTGCAAAGTTATAGTTTGACTTATTAAAGCCAAAGGTAAGGATATAGTATGACAAACACAATAAAAATGTAAGTCTATAGGCTGACTTAATGAATAGATACTATAGTTCCTGATAAACAGAAAAACTGCAGTGTTTTTTGAATAAACAAGCTACGACCTTAAGTTTTATGAAGACTACCGGTAAGTTTGCACAGAGAATATTTGCAGATACTCGCTTTTTATTCTATAGAACTCTATATAGGTTAATTTTTTACTATAATCTAATTCCCTTGCTTTTTAAAGGATTGTCCTCAACAATTGGAATTAGCGTTTGCATTTTGCTTTTAAATGCTGACAGATCACCACTTCTTTTTTGAATAAGATCTGAAACCTGCAAAATCCGAAGCCTTAAATATTCTTTTTCTACGTCTGTCCAACTTCTTGATCTTTCTTTAAGAATAACATCTTCAAAAACCGGGTAAGAAAAAGGATTCTGATTAATAGAAGACTTAAGACATTCTACCGTATTATTTAATAATCTGTTTTGTGATAAAAGCACTTTCCTGGTGTAGATCTCTGTGATATCAACCGATGCTTGGGTAAGAATATTTTTAAGATTAGGCAAAAGGTTGTTATAATTTAAATCATGAACGTTGGTATTGACAAACCGGCCTGAACCTTCAGCAGCCAATTGACGTTCATAGCGTAAATGAATACCTAATGTACTTAGTTCAGGCTTTACAGCAAGAATAGCCAGGTGTAATTGATAATCTGAATTTTTTAACCGATTAAACAGATTAATGTATGTATTGGGTGATCCGCCTAAAGTAGAATCAAAAAGCAAATTATAGTTTGCTTTCAGCGCATCATCACATAATTTTTGTGTCCACATACTGGCATCCGGATTAACCAGGTAAGGAGCTTTAGCAAATTCAATAGGTTCAGCCAGTAACTCTCTGTACTGGGGGTGAAATTCCCTTAGCTCATCAGTATTAATAACAATCGTAGACTTTTCAATACTTAATTTACTGAGCAGGTGATTTTTTAAGGCTGTTTTACCGGAACCGGGCTGAGCGCCCAAGAATATAGCGGTACATTTTTCTTGATTGGCTTGTTTCAACTGTAGCCGAGAAGTGTAATAGGCTTTTATTTCTGAGTAGATCTGCTGATGATCTTTGGTAGATAATAGGTAGGGCTTTTGGTCATCACTTACCTGCATACTTCCACTCACCCCACTTACCTGCATACTCAAGCTCCAGGCTAACCATAGCCTTTAATTCTTCTCCGTAAAGTTCCACAGCTGTTTTTTTCTGCTCCCAGGCATTATAAGGATAAGAGGATTTTATCCCTTTTATTTCTAAAAAACGTTTATGAAACTTGGCAATCAGTTTGGGATCTCCGCCTTTTTTATACTCCTTAAAATAAAGCCTAAAGTAAACTCCGGCCAAACCGTTAAAGACACTTTCAAAAGTTTCATCAATAGCGAATATCTCAATCCCAAGCGGATCATAAATCGGGTTTTCTAAAAGCATTTTAGCAGGTGACATAGTATACAAATATACGGATTTTTAGTCATAAATATGATTATTCTTTGTGACAATCCTTAGATTTTGATAAGCTATAACCTGGAATTAGCCGGTTCAGGAGTAAAAAGCTGATCCTTTTGTATAGGTAATCCATAACCGGCAATCAAAACACTTTCATCCGGTAAAACAGCTATAATTCTGGACCTGATCGGTTGTAATTCGTTACCAGGTGTAAATTCTACTTCAAGGCCTAACCATTCAACTGAAGTTATTTCTTTCCCCTTCATTTTACCTATTTCTTAATTTGAATTTTTTTAGCTCCCCCTACTCCACTATTAGAGCCCTTTTGCTCGAAAACAAATTCTATTGCAAAACTATCAGTTAATTTTAAAGCTGCATCAAAGGTCTTTCCGGCTTTAGACATAAAACCCTTAATGGTTGCCGTCTTTCCTTTTTCAATCAGGTTATTAACCTGGCTTTCCGAAATTGCCTTACCGGCTATTGTTTTCCAGATTTTAAAATCACACTTACTGTCTTTAAACTCTGTACATCCTGCAAATTTCGGTTGCTGAAATATATAGCCTTTCTTGCATTTAGGACAACCGGTCTTTTGTGAATTTATGGCTTCATTAAGAGATTTAGCTGAGGAACTACCAATGCTTAATAAATCACCGGTGATTAATTTAGTATAATCATAAATTCCTCTCATAAAACCATTGGCCGGAAACTTACCTGCCCGGATCTCCTCGAGTTTCTGCTCCCATTGGCCGGTTAAAATGGCATTACTTACCGGTTTATCTTTTACAAGATTATAAACCGATAAACCCAAAACAGTAGGTACGATAGATTTTTTATTAATAATTGTTGTGTACTCCCTATCGAATAATATCTTAATAATTCCTGCCCTGGTTGCCGGAGTTCCTAATCCCAAATCCTTCATGGCTTCTTTTGCGGCTTCATCATCAATTTTCTTTCCGCATGTTTCCATCAGCTCTAATAAAGTATCCATTGTTAAAAGCGGTTTAGGCTTAGTTTTCTTACTTAGAACATCACCTTTATGAATTGGAAGGCTTTCACCTTCCTGCAATTCAGGAAGGGAATTGACTTCGGGTCCATCCGGATTAACTTCCTCCGCTTCACCTAATACATTGCGCCAACCTGGTATCTTGATAAGGGTTGCAGAAGTAGCAAATTCAACACCTTCAGATGAAAGTTTGACCGAGGTAACAGATTTTACACAAGGGGGATAAAAAGCTTCTAAAAAGCGAAAAACAATCATTTCATAAAGACTTTGCTGATCTTTAGAAAGATGATCATCTGAAGAAGTTGTATTGGTAGGCAAAAGGGCGTGATGATCAGTAACCTTTACATCATTGACAGAGCGCTTGTTCAGATCTGATCCTAAAAGTGGTGAAGCTACCTGACTAAATTTAGCTTTACTACTTACGTTTTGAAGTAATTCAGGAATTAGTTTAAATACATCCTCCCCTATATAAGCAGATCCGGTACGAGGATAAGTAATCATTTTACCTTCGTAAAGACTTTGCGCTACTTCAAGAGTTTTATCCGGATTAAAATTTAGTTTTCGGCTGGCATCCCTTTGTAAAGCGGTAAGATCATATAATAAAGGTGCATTCTCTTTTTTCTCCTTTTTTTCTACCTTATCTATTATTACAGATCCTTTGCTGAGTATCTTTTTAAGTAACTCATCCGCTTTATTTTTTTCTGAGTGATCATCTACACCCAAAGCATAAAAATTGATGTTATCCTTTAAAAAAGACAATTTCAATTGAAAGTAGTCTTTCGGTTTAAAGTTTATGTTTTCTTCATAGCGCTGAGCGATCATTGCAAGGGTTGGCGTTTGTACTCTGCCAATGGAAAGAGTTTTATTACTATTTAAAGAAGAACTTAGCGCCCGGGTTGCATTAATACCAATTAACCAATCCGCTTCATTTCTGCATCTGGCCGCCTCGAAAAGTGTATCATAATCAACGCCTGGCTTCAGTGTGTTAAAACCGTTTAAAATAGCTTCGTTGGTTTGTGAACTGATCCATAAACGTTGGAACGGAACTTTACAATTTAGGTACTGATATATATACCTAAAAATTAGTTCTCCTTCCCTACCTGCATCGGTGGCCACAACGATATATTCGCTTTGATTAAAGAGATTTTCAATCACTTTCATTTGCTTTTTAACGCCCGGATCATCCACAAATGATTTACCTTGTTTGACCTGTTTTAAGATTAATTTGAATTTCTCCGGAATTACAGGAAGCTGACTAACATCTGACCAATTCCCCAACCCATACTCATCCGGCATAGCGAGCTGCACCAGGTGACCAAATGCCCAGGTGAAAGCATATTTATCATTTTTAATACAACCATCTTCAAATTTAGTTGCTCCTAATACTTTGGCTAAGTCTTTAGCTACTGAAGGTTTTTCTGCAATTACTGTAATCATTTTCCTAATATTTATATGTAATAATTTATTTTATGAAATTTTTTGAAGTGAATAAATCCCTAATAATCATCTATTTTAATCTATTATTCCCCTTTGTTAAAACTTATGACAAAGGGATAGAAGTGGATACCCCGCAATGTTAGTGAGGAGTATTAACGAATAGCCCGGTTATCGCGATAACGTCCCCAATTAATTTTAAGATACTTACCTGATAGCCGGCCCTTTTAGTTCTAATTTGTTAAATTTTAAAGAAACCATTTCTTTTGGCTTTAGTTTTTCGTCCTTAACATCTTTTAATACATTTCCTGTTTCACTATTCGATTTAGAAATAGAACTGATTATTTTATTTTCAAGCATAGAAGCCTCAACCTTTAACTTGTTGAGATGCCCGCTCTTTTCCCAGGTACGCCCGACTTGACTCTGCAGTAACTGAATATCTTTATACATCTGCCCTAACAGACCTTTATAACTTTTCTCTAAATCCTTTACTTTATCAATTGCATTTAAAAAGTAGCGTGCGGCCAGGTTAGGATTTTCATTAGGAATACCATTACTATAGGTATATTCTATAGAAGATCGTTTAGCAATAAGCACATTTAATACATCATGGTTGGCAGGCCTGATTATTAAATCAAAACCGTATAGTTCACCAATTTTTGTCGGCACATTAAAAATCTTGCTATTATAAATCTTAAGAATTTCAGTACCTGCTTCTTCAGGGTTTTCAAAGGACTTATTGTTTATTTTAATCGGATTAAGCTTAGCCTCGGTTTTAGGATCATACTTTAAATTATCTGTATAAACCTTTAAATCACTTTGCAGATCCTTGAATATCTTTTCATTTTGAGGAAGTTTCTTAGTCAGATCAGAAAGTTTGTTTTCAATGATTGCCTGGCTTAATGAAAAAGATTTTTTTTCAGCCTCTAAACCGGCAATAGCTTTTTCAAGCTTCAGCTTGTCTATCAAATCTGTATTACCGGAAAGGATAGCAACATATTCTTTAAATGGCAGTCCTGAATGCTCATCCATTGCGCCCTCATCTATTTTACGTTGAGAAAGCGTATTATTTTTCACCTGGTCAATAAAGAGTTGTTTATTAGTCAGCAAATTGAATTTATAAGCATCCAGACTTTTATTAACTGCATAAACAAAGGTTTTAACAGTGTTATCATAAAGAGGAGCTACTTCATTACCCTGACGGGAGCCACGTCCATGACGTTGCTCCAGATCCTTTGGAGTCCAGGGTATGTCCAGATCATGCATAGCAACTACTTTTTTCTGAACATTAACACCAGTTCCCATTTTTTTCGTAGAACCCATAAATACCCTGACTTCTCCTTTGTTAACTTTAGCAAACAAAGCAGCTCTTGCGGAATTTGTCTTTGCCTCATGAATAAAGGCTATTTCAGACGAAGGTATTTTATAATCTTCAACTAATTTTCTCTTTAATTCTGAATAAACATCAAATCTGCCATCAGAATTAGGAGTTCCTAAGTCAGAAAAAACAAGCTGAGTTCCTTTGTGAATGGATGTTTTATGATAGAAATCATTTATATTTTTAGCACAAACCGAAAGTTTATTCCCATCATCATCGGAATATGATCTGTCTACAAGCCGAAGATCCAGAGCCATCTTTTTAGCTGTATTGGTAGCTATGAGCATTTTAGCAGTTAATTCGCTATCCGTTAATTTTGGCCGGTGAATTAATTCACCATCTCCTGTATTTGCAAAATTGATCAGTCTCTGTGTAAACCCTTCCTGTTCTATTGTTAAAGGAATATTCACAAGTTTTACTTCATTGCCAGGGCGTTTCACTTTTAAGTCCCTTTGAGAAACAAAATGCGAAACCTTATTATAAAGAGCACAAAGTTCCGGAACTTTAATAAAAGTCCTGAAACGCTCTTTCATAATTAGCTGATTGGTTACTGAAACTTCATATTCCGTACTTTTTTTAGTGAAAACACTTGCCCAAGAATCGAAGTTGTATATTTTTTGTTTTTTTAATTCTGAAGGGGTGAGATATTTGAAAATATTATATAATTCGGTTAGAGAATTAGAGATAGTAGTCCCGGAATAAAAAGTAATTCCCTTATCTGATTGGTGATGTGCCTGAAGCGTCCGGCAGGCAATAAGCATATTAAACGAGCGATTAGAACCGAGTGTATTTCCAAGACCGGCAACCCGGTCATGCCTGGTTGTAAAAGCAAGATTTTTAAATTCATGACTTTCATCAACAGCGAGGTGATCAATACCTAAATCTCTGAAGTTTGGTACTCCTTCATCTTTTTTAATATCTGCCAAAACTGATTTAAGTTTAATCGCTAATGAAACTTTCCTTTTTTCCAGGCCTTTGATCATGCCTTTAGAAATCTTAGTTCCCCGGATTTTTAGATCTTCTACATCTTCCTCAAGCTGTTTCAATTCCCTGGCCAATAGATCATTTTGTATTTCTGCAACTTGTGGTATCATACTAAATTGCTCATGTGTGAGTATGACGCAGTCCCAGTCATTATTTTTAATCATGTTTAAAAAGCTAACCCTTTTTTCCCTGCTAAAATCCCCGTCACCAGGAAATAAGATTTTAGCGTCCGGGAAAGCTTTCATATAGTCTTTTGCAACATCTTCTGCATTCGCCTTAAGACAAGTGATCATTGGTTTTTTGGCGAATCCGATTTCTTTTAGTTTTTGAGCTTCACAAGCCATAACCAGGGATTTACCTGCTCCTACCGGATGATCACAAATTCCTCCTCCATTTAGAACCAGCTTCCAGGTTGCATCAGACTGATGTTCTAACAACTTAAAATGAGTTAATCCCGGGAAGGAAATATGAGCGCCGGAAGGTTTATAAGTAGAATAACAATTGAAGCTGTTATTATATAAATCCTCGATTTCCTTCTTTTCAGATTCTGGTATTTGATTAATATAATCCTGAAATTTAGCGGAGATCTCTTCAATTTTAATGCTGATTGATCTCATCGCCTCATGATCCGGGACTTTAATGGGATTTCCGGAAGCATCAGTGCCGGCAGTTTTAGTAACATAAGGAGTTGTATTCACCAAACCATGCTCCAATAATTTAAAACCGTTATAGGTATTTCCTTCCGTCTTTACCGAATAAACATCATCAATCATAGAATTGGTAGAATACGCCTCTACATGGAAACTATCTAAAGAACGGGTATAATATATATTAACTTTTGTTTCGAACAGCTGGCTTGCAAATTTTTGATAATGTTCAACGGGTAACCATCGTTCACCAAGATTAAAATCTAATTCCTGAAAGCCAATTCTAGCCGGAAGTACTTTTTTAAGAGCCTGGTAAGATTTTCCTTCTTCACTAGATTTATCCTTCAGGTCTGAGGCAGGAAAATTTCGTTCATAGTACTTTATCTTTTGTACAATATTTCCAATCAAAAAGCTGTCTCTGTATTGATACTGGTCTTTTTCAAAATCATAATAAATGTAATCATCAATGGATTTTAATAATTCAGCCTGGTCACTAATACCGGTATGTTTACTGATAAAAGTTAAATCTATCGCATTAAATGTATTAACAGATAGAAACAGCGCATCCACCGGGCTTTTTATCCTAAATTCGTCTGTAGAAAAAGCAATCGGTTTGTTAAACAGATCAGCTTTGGTAAATACAAATTGCTTATTTGCATCTATTGTTCTCTTTTCAAAAGCAAAGCTTTGGGCAGCATGGCTATCAAAATTGATAAGCGCTTTTGACTTCCTGTCATTTAATGATCCATACTCTTTAAAATAATTATTATAGTGATCATTCAGAATCCCTCTTAGCTCCTTTTTTTCTACTAATAAGTTCTTCTCTTCAGAATAAAGTTGATTGAATGAATCCCGGATTGAAATATAAGCAGATACTTGCTTTAGGTTAAGTTCACGGTATTGATTTTGATTTAAAACAGAAAAGTTGAAAGAGCTTATCTCCTCAACTTCATTTAAATCTGCTTCAACTTTAGAAAGTATTCCTACCTGTCCGTTGTTGATCACTAAAGTACCATTCTCATACCAGGGAAAAATTTCTCCAGAATAACTTTTGATACTACTTTCTTCCTCGTTAATAGCATCAAATAAATTAAACTGAAGAGTATTGTTTAAAGCAGGAGAATTAGGTTTAATTTTTTCAATAACAGAAAAATTCTGGGGGCTTTCAAAAAGGTTGATATAGATATCTTTTTTTGCAGCCTTAAATTCCAATATGTCATAACTGATCTTAACTTTTAACGCTTCGGCCAACTGAGCAATAGAACCGTGATAATCTAATATTGCTGCAGGTTTACCATACATGTCTGTATCAAACCTGATCTGATCAGCAATAAAAAGACTTTTATTCGTATATGAATCAAAAGCTTCATTTAAGTTCCCATATTCCGGCAATAATGAACTATTTGATAGTTTATTATCAAATTCACTAAGATTTGTCTTAGCACTATTTTTTTGAAGAATGATCAAATCAGATGAAACCTCGGTACCGGCATGATCAGCAAATAATTTATTGGGCAACCTGGTAATACTGATCACATCAGATTTTGAGAGAATATATTTTCTTATGTTTTGATTACCCGGAGTATTTAAAAATGAAGATGTTGTAATAAATGCAATGATCCCCTTATCAGCAACCATATCCAGGTTTTTAACAAAAAAATAGTTGTGTATCCGGTTAGTGGCCAGGCGCTCTAATGGTATCTTACTTTTATTGTATTTTTCATCAAAAACCTTAATATCACCAAAGGGTATATTAGAAATACTTAAATCAAAAGTTTGACCATATAAATGTCTGCTTCCAATCCGTTGATCCGCTAAATCTTCAAATGCACCTGAAATTACATTAACTGTATTTATTCCAACGGATGATGTAAGGCCTGATAGTTCATATTTTGTTTTTAATAAAAGAGCGGTTAACGTATCCTTTTCAACAGCGCAGATCTCCCTTAAATTATCTGAATCAAAATCTGCGATAACTCCATCAACAAATACTCCCATACCAGCTGAAGGCTCTAAAATCCGTTTAGGATTAAAGCTTTCAATTAGCGGCTTACTAATACTTTCTGTAATAACGGAGGGGGTAAAAAAGGAGCTTAAAACACTATTTTTAATACTGCTATAAAATGTGCCTGGCTTGACTCTGTACATCAGATCCAAGTCGGTACATGCTTTTTCTAATTCCTGTCTTAATTCATAAAGAGGTAATGATGATTTTGTCCAGTCAGCCTTATCATCACTTAACAATACCTCTTTAATACCGCCAAAACCTTTATACTCATTAAAAATTTCATTAAGTGTTTGATTATTTTGAGGATTAAACTCGAAATTCTTCGAAATTGTGCTTAATGATTTCCCTTTTTCCTTTTCTTTCAGGATGTTTAAAGCAGTATTAATTGCGGTTAAGTTCTTTTCAAAAACTTCTTTTTTATTAAATGCCATTGGCTATGGTATAAATTGAATAAACAATAATTTAAAAAAAGCGATCCTGAACTTTTACATCCAGAATCGCCTAAACAAAAACAAACTATCACATTAAATTAACTGAAAAGTTCTCTTCTATGATCATTGATATAAGCCGAAACATGAGATTTAAGATCTTCATCTATGATATCTAAAGTCTCAGGTACTTCATTAATATACTTATCATATACACTGTGCATTTTAAAACACAGATCATGAACAATCTCTTTTGTATGTTCTATTTTAAATTTTTCATAATCAGATTTAAAGTGATTGATCAACAGGCCTTCCATATGTTCTTCTCTTGAAAACCGAATTCCCTTAAACAATACTGCATTACCTAATTCCTTAGATCTTTCTTCAGGAGCTCCGGCTGAGAAATTAGTATGATATTCTTCTTCTGCTGCAATTGCTCTTACTTCAACAAAGTCATCTAATAAATTTTCTATTACCAATTTCCTATATAACGTTCTGTTACTAGTAAGCAGATAATTTAAAAGTTTCCATTTCCAGTAACCTACACTGGGTTCACTATTTTCTGTATATTCTGTCATAAGTTATAATTTTAAAGAAGTTTTTATTTTATTGAAATCTATTTTAACTGTTTCATTCTGCTTTTGTACATCCTCCACTTTTCTACCGGAAGATTTTTGCAGATCATCATTAAAATCTCCGAACTGTGATTTATGAATAGTCAGTTTGTTTGTTAGTCCTAATACCTTGATCAGGCATTGGTTCATCAATTCTAAATACCTAAAGTTTTTAGGAAATTCGATTTTATAATCGTTTTGACCACCAATGTTTTCGGTCATTGTAAAAAGTTTATCATTTTGAATTGCAATGCCCGGGTTATAATCTGCCCAATCCATTTTAATTTCTTTATTAATGTTCTGAAGCAATTTAAAGAGATCCGATTTTATAGCAGTTGTTTTATCTGAACTATAAAAGAGTAAAGAGTAATTATCTGAAGAGGTATCTTTTGGAAATACCTTCATAATAGGCAATGGCTTATCCATACCTCCGGACAGATGCTTAATTACTTCCAGATCATAAGAATTACCACTAATATCATTATCAAATGCCAAAGTAAATTTTACATCCTCTCCTTTCTTACTTATTTTCTGCAGATCTGAAGGGGTATTGATAATAGCATGTATTTGTTCAGAAGTTAAATGACCTCCTGTAGAAGCATACAGATTGTTTTTACCACCATGTAACTGATGATAAGATAGCATATCAATAAAGCTTTCAGCGATCACAATATTTTTGACCGGATTTTCTGTTAGGGAAGAAAACCCCAAACCACTCGATCTGTCAGAACCAGTTGAATGCCTTTTAAAATTCTGATTCCTAATTTCAATTCCAACAGCTTTATCATTTAAAATTGATCTGGTATATAAAAATCCTGTATTAGTAAGTTTACTACCATTTTCTAATTCAATGTTCTGATTGATCAGCTTAGAAGAGAATATTGGATCTTTCAATACTGAAGGATCTATACATCTTTGTTTGACGAGATAGTAAGGATCAGTAAGCGGAGTTACACTAAGAGCATCTAAAGTAAAGAAGCTCGCTTTATTGGTATTGTTTCTGATATTCTCCGGAATATGGTTTTTTATATCTTTTTTTTCTTCTTCAGGCAGGTTTAAGAAACTATTACAGACCTTATTTATAACAGTAAATGGTTTACTGGCATCCTGGTCTCTGTTAAAGTTAGCAAAAACCGTGTTGGCTCTATCCTGAATAAATTTGATCAGATTACCCCCGATGGAAGTATCATATTTATCACGGAATAATTTATGAGCAGGATTAACAATGATCGAATCATTAAATTCGGTATTAACTAATACCGGCCATTTTAAACCTTCAGTACGGCTAATTACATAACCGTGTTTTATTGCCAGGTCGACAATGCTGATTTCTTTTTTAAAGTCTTCAAAGGTTTTATTCATGGCTTTTTGATCTTTTTAGTGATGATCATCTAATTTCTTTTTTTGAGCCTCTTTATACACTTTCCTTAATAATAGTATGAACACTATAAATGATAAAGGAAAAAGTACCCAATCAATTAGATTGGGTACTGAAATTTTAAGTAATATTGAAATCATTATATCTAATTACGGGTTTTATTGTTCGTCAAATGTAGGGTCTTCAGGAACTTCATTGAGCATTTCTAATTCCTTATCATTATTTAACAGATCAAAGCTTTCGGTTGCTCCTCTTTTAGCGCTTAGATTAATTACATCATCACAAATAATATCCTGACTCTGCTGTTTATGACCGCTTCCGTCTGTCCAGTCATGTTTTTGAATTCTACCTGAAGCTAAAACATGATCTCCTTTATGAACTACAACCTGAACGATTTCAGCTAATTTTCCCCAACATACAATCCGATGCCAGGTAGTTTCTTTTTTCGTTACTACTTCTCCTTGGTCATTTTTTGTTTTGTAGATTTCTTCTGTGGCCAGGGAAAAGGTAGCAAATTTTCTCTTGTCAGTACCTACTTCTGATACAATTGGGGCTTTGCCAACATAACCAATTAATTCTGCTTTGTTACGTGTTTTATTGCTCATTTTTTTATAAATAAAAAGTTTATAATTACTTAGTTAGTTAATTGATTACAGTTTTTGTCTGGAAGATGATTTAGGAGTTAATTTTACCACATCCTGAGTCAGCTTAGCACTTTTAGTTTTATCAATTTTTGTTGATTTTTCAGTCTTTGGACCTACAGCCCGTTTCTGATCTTGTTTTAATTCTTGCTTTACTTCATTTTTTCTTACAACTAAATTATTGCGTATTGGGCAGTAGTTAACAGTGAAAGTCCCTTCTTGCCTGCCGCGGGTTTTAAAAGTTGGGTTGAGTTTAAAAATTGGATTTTCAATTTGGATAGGTTTAGCGGCTTTTAAATCTGAAACTTGTTCGTCAGACAATGGAACACCATAAATCTTACTATTAAATTTAAAACTAAATGGACCACCCATATTTCTTGTGATTACCTGATTTGTTTCCAGATCAAGTTTAGCCATAAAAGTACTCTCTGCTATTGATCTTTTGAAAGTACTACCTATCCGCATCAATGGCTTATTGGTATAAACAAGTGTTTTATTTTCTAAAAGAGCCTCCTTTTCACCTTCTTTAAGTTTATAACCTCCGTTTAGATATTCCTTAATATCCGGTTTTTCGATTTTTGGTAAAAATTTAGCCTCAATAGAGTTATTAGAACCTTTTGTTAAATATAACCTGCCTGTTATCTCGCTTACTTTTCCCTCTTTATTTTCGTATTTAAAATTATAAAGCCGATCTGTATAATTTCCTTGTTCCAAATTATACAAATCTCTACCTGATAATTCCTTAATATCAATGCCAAAGATTTTGTTTGGTTCCTGTCCGGTAAGGTTTTTAAGAGGAAAAGGAATGTTGTTTGTTTGCTGGGGTCTTTCCGAAGTTTCTCCTTGAGATTCTTTTTTCGGATCTTTTAAATTTTCTGTTGCGTCCATTTTACTTGATTTTGATTTATTTAATTGCTGATTAGTATTCAGGTTGTCAAAATTTGTTTGTTTTAAATTCTCTTTTGATTGAAGTTTACTTAAAATTGCTTCAGTTTCAGAAACAGTAATAATTCCATCATTATTTAAAGCGTCAAGGATTTCAGAAGTCATACCAGGAGAAATACCCATAAGATCATTTGCTTTCTGTTTTTCAATATTATTAGTATTTTGGGCTTCCATAATGTGATTATATATTATATCTTTATTGAAATTGACACTAAGAGCAAATATAATTGAAATTATTAATAAACATATGATCACTAAAAAAAATATTTTGCTGTTTATAAGCGGGGTGCTTTCAGGAGTAATGGTAATGTATACAGTTTTAAAAAATGCTAATAAGGATTTCTTTAAAGCCAGGTATGTACAAACCTTATCAAATAAGAATGATAGTATCACATTTCAATACCTCTCTTTAAAAACAAAACTTTCTTTTTTTCAAGATCAGTTAAATGCTGCTAATAATAATTTTGAAAGTGAGGAAGAAAGATCTGAGGTAATGGGTAAGATCTACGAGATGGAGAAAAAAATCTTAAATAAGGCCAATACATTCTCTGACTTAAAAATTGTTGTGGATAATATCCAGATCAATTCCCCTAATTTCGTCAACTTTCCCACGATCATACCCTTAAAGCCTGGTACATATAAAAGAGTTTCTTCCGGTTTTGGAAACAGAAATCACCCTATTTTAAAAACGGTTAAATTTCATCAGGGACTGGATATTTCTGCACCTTTCGGAACTTTGGTGTATGCTCCTGCAAATGGCCAGGTCTTAGAGGTGAATGCCAATGCCAGAGGTTATGGCCGAAAAATCTTATTAGGTCATGATTTTGGGTTTAAGACTATTTTCGGGCACTTATCAGAATTTCTGATTAAACAGGGAGATATGGTTAAGGAAGGGCAGGTTATTGGCAGAGTTGGCAGTACCGGTCTTTCAACCGGCCCGCATTTACACTATGAGATTTTGAAGAATGGGTTTAAAATCAACCCGATTGAATTTACAAAAATCACAGAACAAAAGTTAGCGCTCATGAGAGCTAATAACTAGAGAATGTCTGTTAAAATAGTGTCTATGTTATGAAGGATTAGGTTTTTTACTTTTTCCCTGTTTATTACACTTGTATAATAATGATCCAGGCTTTCTGATTTATCCAAAGGCTCTAATACATGTTGATCATTATGCGTTTGAGTTAGAAATAAGGGTACTTCTTCATTATTTTTAGTAATGATCCAGACCGGGTTAAATCCTGCTTTATGATAAAACGATATAAGTGTTATAAAACTCTCAATCGTGCCTTTACAATTAGCTTCCAGTAGTGTTACCTTATTTTGTGTTAATCCGGATAGTTTGGCAATTTCGGTTTGTGATATGATCTTATCGGACTTTAACACATAACTAGAATAAAATTTACGTAATTGTCTTAATCTTTCAGCCAGTATTTTCGTTTCTATATTAAAAGGTGATATAAGCAAGGGGATAATTTATAGTTGTTTTTAAATAAAAAACGAAAATAATAAAATAAACTATGATTGAGGTATAATAATACCTAATGCTTCGATCTCCTGTTCTAATAGCTCTCTGACTTCTGACTCAATCTGGTCAAAATTATCCTGCATTATTTTTTCACTAATATCTTTGCCATCTTCATTTAAAAATTCTTCTTCTTTAAAATTTTGCCTTTTAAGGTTTTGAAATTTGGAGTTACTTCTATTTTCCAGCCTCAAATTACCTAAAGACTTCATATCTGCTATACCTCTGGCAAATTTAAGATCTAACCTATGTTCCATTGTATCTGATAATCTTAGAACAAATTCACCCTGAGATAAGGTTGAAATTTTACTTGCCGGTATCAGATAATCCATTTGCTGACTTTCACTAAACGAGGTACCGGAGTTTGAAAAACTGGTGGACCTTCTTCTTTGTAAACCCTTGCCAAAAGCTTCGGCCAGGTCTTTTGCTGTTTCACGCATGACACGGCCACTTGCAAAATTTCCTACGGTATTAACAACTACATCGGCTACCTTTTTACCATAATCCTTAATGAGTTGGGCCAGATCCTGAAAGCCCAGGAGTACTGCAACCCTATTGCTCCGTGCCGTCGCAATTAACAGATCTATATCTTTTACATAAACCGTAGCAAGCTCATCAATAGCCAGTAAGGAAGGCAGATTTCCGGGAGTATTAATTTTCTTTACAACCTGTCCCATGATCATGGATATTGCTGCACCATATGTTTCTCTTCTTTGTTCATTATTTACCAGGCATAAATACTGTGGATTATTTCTGTCAGAAACAAAGGTGCTGCAATCATTACCAGACATAGCCCAATACACTTTTGGTGTTGCAAATTGGGCTAAAGATATTTTTGTGGTTGCTGTCTGACCCGATAATTGTTCACCCGCTCCATCATTAACGGCATCCGCAAAAGCACTAAACTGAATCCTGGTTGATGGGTGGTTGGCAAGTACTCCGAACAAATCATTTCGTTTACAGTTGAGCAAACTAATTACATGAGGTAAAGAGCAACAATTTCCTTCTTTTGCTAATTCTCCGTTTTCTTCTTTTGATTTTAAGGTAGTATATCTTAAAAATAAAATCAAACATGCCACCAGGTTAATTGCAGACTCGGGAAAGAAGTCCCCTCTTTTCTCAATCCAGGAACGATTGATATTATGCATAAAAACGGTGGCCATGTCCTTACAGTCTGCGGGATCTGTTAATAGATTTGCTGCAAGCGGATTAATACGAACAGATCCTTTCGGATTATCAAAATCAAATACATTAAATCGAGGCTTAACATCTTTAAAATTCGGATGTGCTAATACTTGTTTCTTATTCATGATTAAATAGCGATAAGCAAGATCAGTCAGCTCCCCTCTTTTATAATCATAAATACACATAGTAAATCCATTGAGCATGGTCTGTCTTATAAATTCATTAATGAATACAAAGGATTTTCCAGTGCCGGGATTACCAGTGATCATATTACCCGCAAATGGGTTTACAAAATTCCACCAGTGCCTTTTAGTTTCATTATTATTTGTGGCCGGAATATAAATGCTGTAATCCTCATCTCCTACTTTATGATCTACCTGGTCAAATTCTTCCTCATCATCGTTGAATTTATCCATTTTCCCTAAGTGCTTACGTAATTTATATAATTGGTATAGCCTGTTAAAGCCTATATTGAAATAAAGAAAAGACACGATTGAGAATAATATATACAGATAGCTATTATTGATTAAACCATAATTAGTTCTAAACACAAAAAAAGAAGCCAGGTAAACAGTCAGGCCGGCAACCATAAAAAAAATGAACTTGCCTTTTTCCTCGGCCTTCAGTTCTTTTTTTCCTATTGATCCGACAGAATACATGAAACTAAAATATATGGTTATAGCTTTTAATATAAAATCTGATTTTTCTAAAGCTCCAACACTACTTATTGCCTTAATAATTAGCTTATCGAGAAATTGAATAGAAATTCCACTATTTTTAAATGCGGGATATCCATAAACATAACATGTTAAAAGTAAAATTAATGCAGCTGCCAGGATGGCTATTTCTGTTGTATTTCTGTGATTTGCTACTTCTGTGCTTGACATAATATTTAGTTTATAAGTTTCTTCCTTTTTTCTTTTTCTTCCTGATATTATTACCGGTATTACTTGCTCCAAGTATATCAAATACATCTGTAATACCTGATTTATTTTGATCTTCCCTATTCATAATCTCAATCAGGCGATCATGTTTAAATGTAATAAAGCGTTCGCCTAGATTATCCAGGAACTTGATTGAGTCAAATTCAGGATATCTATTCGCCATTAGTTTTAAAGCTTCCTGTACTGCCGGTATGTGCTGTACAAAAGGCATAAGAGTTTGTTTATTTAAGTTTGTATTGATATAAACACTTTCCTTTTTAATTCCGGATTCTTTAAATTGATTATTATACGTTCTTTGAATATGCTTATTGATGAATTTAGTTAATTCCGTTTCATCAGCTTTTTTAGGCAAACCGGCAACAATACGATCCATTATTTTTGGCAACTCCTGTTCGTATTGGTCAACTTTAGCTAAATTCATTACATATTCCCTTAAAGCTAAATGATCAGGGCTTTTCAAGAAAACAGATGGAAGATAGCCATCTTGTGATAATAAACGATAAACCTCAGCATTGCTCAGCTTTCCTATTTTTCCGTTATTTACTTCCTTTTTAATGACTGCCTGAATACTTTCTTCGATTTTCAAAGGAATTATTCTGTTTTCCTTATCAAACTGGAGTTTTGTCAAAGCTTCAGATAAAATCAGATATTTTTGGTCTAGAGTAAAATCTGTTAAACCAATTTCTTTTTTAATTCTTTCAAAAAATTCATTAAGATCTGCTTTCTTTTCTATCACTTCAGATCTTAGAAGACTTGTATCTCTTTTCTTGAATTCCTCATAATAGCTAATTAGGTGTGGTTTAATGAATTCTTGACGTTTTGCTCTTTCATACCTGCCAGGCATTTGATCTTTAGCATACTCGATTGATTGATCAATCAGTTTTTGAAGATCTCCGGGGAATTTTAGTTCAGTAGCAAGTTCCTTTATTTTATCAACTCTTGTACTATTTTCAAAAATTTTATTTAAAATTAAATCCTCAGAGAGAGATTTAAATACTGCAGAGTCTGGTTTCTTTTCATGTCTGGAAATATTTAGTTCATGATCTACCAATGACTTGATTTGACTTTGTATTGCTTCCTGAATTTTTAAAGGGACTACCCTATTATTTTTATCCCAAATTAAAGCCTTTTCAGCCTCTGTATTTAATTTGTTTAAATAATCCGGGGCAATACTGCTATTTTCATAAAGGCTGTTTAGATGAGATTTAAATCCGTCTAAATTAGCACGGTTTTCAATGATTTCAGACAAAGGAATTTTCTCATCACCTGTATTGAGTAAAGCATAATATCTCTGTAATTCATTGCGGATTAAATCACTTCTATCCGCATTCTCTGCCTTTTCCTGTAAATCAATTTGTAAGGTTTGGTATACTTTTTCAGATATTTGATTGAACAAACCCGGCTTATCCAGTAGGACAAGTTTAGATGTTATAAATCGGACTTCAGGCCGGAGCTGCATTTTATCTGACAAATTATCTCCCTTCGAAAGTAATCTGTAATAATCCCCAAGACTTTGCCCGGAAGATCTGCTTTCATTATAAGACTCTTTGATCAGATCATTCGCTTCTTTAATGATAGACCTTTTAACTTTATCTGCCAGCCCCTTATCTGCACCATCCCATATTGCTTTACTTAAAATATCTTTGAGTAATAATTCTTGCTCTGAAACAGGATGCTCTTTGTGATGAGGAGAAGCAATAATAAAATCGGTAAGGTTATCTTTAGCCTTTTGCCCTCCGACAAAAAATTGTGCTAAATCAGCATCAGGCAATTTTTCTTTTAAATATGTTTTATAATCTTGAATTATTTGCTCTATTGCAAGTCTTCTAAGAGCAGCGTTATTTATATCTACCCTGGTTTGTTTAAATAATGTGATCGAACTTAAAACCTTTTCAACTCCAACAAGCTCTAAATACTCTTGATATTCTGGCCGGCCAGCAATTGATTTATGAATTTCTTCAATACTTGATTCATGGGCAATATCCCGGTACTGGTCATTAAGCAACTTACTAAATGCTTCATAGATCATGAAGTTTTTAGTTTTATTGACTACAAACTCGGATATAAGTTCGGGATCTATCGTTGGTAATTTTTCCTTAATTAAATTTGAAACATCTACTTTATCAATAAATAATGATTGTGAAGTGGACCTGTTTTGTTGGTTTTTCCATTCATTATAACTTTCAAAATATACTTCTGATATAATTGAATTTAATGCCTTACTGTCCTTTAGGGCTGTATCTGTAGTAAATTCATTTGAAATGATTTTACATAATTGATTGTATGAAAATTTACGGTTTATTTCAGTCGCTTTAAAAATACAACCGCTTTCAATATCTAAAAAAGATAAACCGTAAACCTTGCCATCTTTATAACGATCAAAGACCGGCTCCACTCCTCTTGCCTTTAATGCGGTCGTAAAATCATTAGTATTGAATTGACTGGCTGTCTTTAGAACGTTATTTATTTTCTTTTCGAGGATACTCGTATCCAAAGAATCCTTAAACTTAATATTAGAAGCAAATACCTTCTCTAAATAAGTATTGCTGAAATTATGATACAGATCAGATGAAAAAATAGGTTTTATATTTGGTTGATCTAAAATTCCGAATTGAACACCTTTCACTGATCGGTCTTCATTTTGAATAATCGTGGCTTCTATTCCCCTAAATTCAAGCAATCTTTTAATATCACTGTAATTTGTAGGCCTGTAATTTTCTTTAATCTCCTGGGTAGCTCTGCCAACTAAAGAACCTATCCCCTTCTTCTCAAATAAATCTTTATACTCTAATTGTTTATCCGGTTTTATTAGAACAGTTGAATTGACAGAAGTTTTAAAACTATCTACCGGAGTTAAATTGTACCTGACTTCTAATTTTCGTGTAATTTGCTGGCTTCTTTTCTTTTCATAAAAATCACTGATCTTTTTTCCATCTGCATCAATATTAACGGTGACAATATGAATATGAGCATGAGGCCTGTCCTGATGCAGATAGACCACATAGGGCTGCTGGCCATAACCCAATTCTGATAAATAATCCTTCGCAATACTGCTAAACTGTTCAGGCGTACAATTTTCTCCTGGAGGCAGGCTCAAAGATATATGTCTTGTCGTATCGCCAACATCACTTTCTTTAATCAATTCAGAAAATGTTGCTGTAAAAACCTTTGCATTTTCTATGAAAAAACCCTGACTTGATAAACGAATAGCATCCCCTTTTATAACTTTGTTTTCGTTATATAAAACCATTGAAATTGGTTTATTTCCGGAGATAATCTTTGCTATCATTTAGCTATTTTAATCGTTACTTCTTTTAACAATTTAATTAAATCTTCAAAGAAAATAACCTCATCTTTTCTTAATTTATAAGCTCCAATTTTATTAAAAAGCTTGGTAATTTGATTAATATTAATACCGATTTTGTTTAATTCAAACAGCAATTTATTAGTATCATTTAACTTTATCAGGTCACTTTTTTTATTAAACATCTTTAACCGGTAGTATGTACTATATTTTTTAATGCCTAATAATTCCATTTGTTTATCAATCAATTCCTTTTCATCAAATGAAATTCTAACCGGAGGAAAAAAATGATCTTTTGCTTTAGAAGAACGATCATCATCGCTTATTTTCTGCCTTCCTTTGGGTAAATTATTCATAAACTGTTCATTTTTTCATTTTAAACTTACTGCAACGGAACGGCGCAGTAATACTATCAAAACTTCCCTGTAAAGGGCAAGGAGTAAATGTTTCAAAAGAAATACGGAGTATTTATGTGATACATTTACACACCTTGCAAACCAAATATACAGCATATAAATTTTAAAAAAATAGTTAGATAACAAATTTTAGAGTGAATTGCACTATTAACCGGCCAATCCTGATAAAAAACAGGGTCAAATTTTGATAAATTGATAAATTAATAAATTGACTATTTGACAAATTGATAAAATTACAATTTGATAACATCATTTTTAAAATTTTGATATTTTAATAAATTGATAATTTTATAATATGATATTTTTATATTTTGATATATTAATATTTTAATAAATTAATATCATAAATAATATGATGTATTTAAAATATTATAATTAATATTGTGAACTTTTAATATTAAAAGAAAGAAAGGTATATTAATTTAATAAAATATATTTTAATATATGTTTTGAAATATTTAAAACAATGATAACTTTGCTCACGTAAAAAATTATGGTAATTAGTATTGCTAATCAAAAGGGTGGTTCCCAGAAGAGTACCATCACTTCAATTATGGCTACAGCTATTCATTATGGCGTAAAAGAGATGAATGTTGCAGTCATAGATGCTGACTTGCAAAAAAGCCTTTTTAACTCAAGGGGAACAGAAATAACAGCTGTTAAGAACAGCCCTTCTGAAACTTTAAAGCTTGAAAAAATGCAAGCTATTAATGGTAAAGAATTATTCCCGATCATTTGGTCTCCAATCAACCAGGTTGAGGATAAAATTAAAGAACTCAAACAAAAAGGGTTCAATATGATCTTCATCGACTTGCCTGGTACGTTAGAAGCTGACGGCTTAGATCAGGTGTATCCGCTATTAGATTATATTTTCATACCAGTCTACACAGATATTAAGTCCCAGGACAGTACTTCTCAATTTGTTTTTAAACTTAAAAAGCTAATCATTGATAACCCTAATATTAAAAGTAATATAAAGGATTTCACGCTGTTTTTTACGAAATATACAGATAACAAGAATCTTAAGGACTCGGAAAGATTCAGAAATCTCCGCTCTTCCTACAAAATGTTAAATCTTAATATTTTAGATAAGGGCTTCTATAGTGCAAGCGCATTTGTAGATGACTTTGCCTTTACGGTTTTTCCTTTTCCAAAGGATAAAAAGCTAGAAAGAATTAGTCCATATCCATTATTTGAGGAAATGTTTGGTTTCATGTTTAATAATAAAAACAAATAAAATGATTGAGAAAAAAACAAAAAGACCTGGGCTCTCTTTTAGTAGTCCTATGGAAAAACTGTTAGATGAAAATCTAAATAATAATCAAGAGAATACTGGTATTGAGAACAGTAATATTAAAGAAGTAACGAATGATCAGAGTAGGGGAGGAGATTCTAAAATTCAAGATTCCGAAGATAATACCGGAATTATAGATAATCATTCTGAAAATAATCAATCAGATAATGTTTTTAATGACTTAACAGAAAGGGAAATAAAAGAATTACTTTTTAAAAGTTCAAAAGTAAAACAACGTATCCATTTTGGAACTACAATTCCAGAAATACAAAAACAAATGCTTGATAATATAGTAACAGCTTTTGGTGGTAGTACAACTGATTTTATAACCAATCTAATCGAGCAATTTTATATAACAAATAAAAAATTGATCAAAAAGCAATTAGAGAATAAATTTAAAATATAAGAACATGTTTGACGGATATACCTGGACTGATTTTATTACAATCATGATCATAATACTGGTTTTATACTATGGTTTTGTTTTCTATGTATTCTATTTGCCATCAATCATGAACAGTAAAACAATTGCTTTGAATACAATAGAGGATCAAAATAATGACAATGACGACTATAATGCTAATGAATTTATTACTAAAAGCAAAAAAGATTTGTTATTTAGTGAAAATATCAATAAAATTGCTAATGATAATGAAGGCCCGCTTGAATTAGATTTTGATGAAGGATACCTTGAAGAACCAATAGAAATTGATGAATCCGAAATTACTAATGATTTAGAAGTTCAAAAATTTTTAGCTGAAGAGGAGGGATCGGAATTAGAACCAGAAGGGGATGAAATTAAAATAACAAATTTTGATGAAGCTGTTCTTGATGAACAGTTAATTAATGAAGATCCAATTACTGAAGCAATGGATTTTGATTTTGAAGCTATTCTCAATAGTGAAGAAGATAAAATAGACGAAGTTTCAAAAATAGAGGATGAAATACCATTAGAAAAAAAAGAAGCTTTAGAAAAAAAACAGGAGAATGATAAACCGCAAGGTTTTGATTTTGACTTTGACAAGTATGTAGATATTAATTAAATAAATTAAATAAAACAATTATGAAAAAATCAGTTACAACACATTTAAAAACAGGCTTTTTTAC
The DNA here is from genome assembly GCA_049660965.1 of Daejeonella sp. Taxonomy (GTDB): domain Bacteria; phylum Bacteroidota; class Bacteroidia; order Sphingobacteriales; family Sphingobacteriaceae; genus Daejeonella. Next base: position 42,411 of record JBASZP010000503.1, read on the forward strand.
AATAGCCTTATCCGCAATTTCTTTATATGCCTCTGCTCAGGCAGGTATATCTGAAGCAGGACAGAAGTTTGCATCTACTGCTGATGGTTTAAAAAGCAATGTTCAAAAAGGTCTCTTAGCCCTTGCTTTCATTTGTGCTGCAATTGGCCTGGTCTCAGTTTTAAGTAAATCCAATGTAGAGAATGAAAATGCCGCAAAGCATTATATCAAATGGTTTACAGGTGCAGGTCTTTTTGCTCTTGCCTGGGCGTTGATGACAACAATTTTTAGTGGAAAATAATAAAATCCACAAATCAGCGGACGCAAGTCCTGAATTTCTTGGAGTAAGTGGCAAGTATATAAACTATACTATCTACTGCATCGCTATTTGTTTTACCATTTTTCTGTCTCTTAATGGGAGCGAATTACCATTTTATATAAAATTCGGTATTCCGGTAATTCTTCTTTTAGTTTCCATATATGTTTTAAGAACATTGTCTGTAAAATATGGGTCGGCTGGTTTAGATAAAGAATTTATTAAAAACAAATCACCTAATATCATTTACGTAGATAGTGCTACTCCATTCAAAAATTTATTCAATAACTAATCAAACATGAGTAGGGGAGCAAAACTAACGGATAAAATACCGATTTATAAAATCAGAGATGACGTAGTTATTACCAAAAGGGCAGATATTGCCATTGGTTTTAAATTAGGCCTAAAAGAGATATTTACACTTTCTGAACAAGATTATGAGGATATAAATACGCTTTTCCACCAAATAATAAAAAGACTCCCGGAATATTCAGTTATACATAAACAGGATTGGTTTCTTAAGAAAGTTTATAAACCGAATAATAAGAGGGGAGACAGCCTTTTAGGGAAACACTCTGAGTTTAAATTCTTGGAAAGAGCACATGTTGAACACGAATGTTATATTTTCTTTATAAAAACAAATAAGAACGTTACCGGAAGATCTTATTCAACTAGCTTATTTAATTCTTCTTTAATCCCATCAGATAGTTTAAATGAAAGGGTATTTGATGACTTTTATAATACTGTTTCTTCAATAGAAGAAAATATCAAACAATCAGGCTTTTTTCAAATCAAAAGATTAACAAATACTGATTATTATGATGAAAAAACAGATAAAGGTTTGCTAAGTCAGTATTTTACTTTATCAAAAGGCAAAGCCCTGGTAGATATTGACTTTACAAATGGTATGCAGGTTGGCAATAAATACTGTTCTTATCATACCATAGAAAGTCTAACAGGTTTTGCTGATCATGTCAACTCTTCTAAAAAATCTGAAAAGCTAAATACTATTTTTTCTTTTGCTCATCCGGTCTGCCTTAATTTAAAATTTGATCACATTTACAATCAGTATGTTTTTAAAGATGATCCTAAGCGGGTAATAAAAGAAAAAGAGATTGAACGTAACAGGTTAAGCAATTTTTCAAAAGTTTCATCATTAAATGAATTAAATTATGAAAAGTTAAAGGACTTTATAGACCAGGCAAATTCGGGTAATACAGTTGTTCGCTTTCACGCTAATGTTTTAACTTTTTCAAACTCACCTGATCAGCTGGCAGATAACTGCATAAAAGTCGATTCCGGATTAACTGATATGGGATTTAAGCCCAGAATTAATAAATACGATAGTAAAGAACTTTATTGGGGTGGTGTCCCTGGAAACGGATCCGACATACCAGCCAATTTAACACTTTCAATTTTTGCTAATCAGGCAGCTTGCTTCTTTAATTCTGAAACAAACTATAAGGATAGCAATTCAGATTTTGGAGTTAAATTATGTGAACGCCTAAGCGGTTTTCCTGTTCATGTAGATTTTATATTTGAACCCAAAAGCATGGGTCTTATTGATAATAAGAACATGTTTATTTTAGGTCCTTCTGGATCTGGTAAATCTTTTGTAACCAACAAATATTTGAGCCATTTAATTGATCATGGCCATCATATGGTTTTGGTTGATATGGGTAGATCCTATAAGCGATTAACAGAGCTATACGGTGGAATTCATATTGATTTTGATGAAAAAAACCCTCTTAAATTTAATCCATTTACCTTATCTGATGATGTAGGTTTAACAGACGATAAAATTGAAAATATTCGTGCTGTATTATTTACCCTTTGGTTAGATGATGAAGCTGTCAAAGTTCAAGAAAATATAATGCGTGAACTGATCATTGATTATTATAAAATAATCAATATCAATAAAGAGATTTTACCGTGTTTCAACTCTTTTTATAAATATGTTTCCGCTGTCTACAAAAAGAAAAAATCAACTAAATCGGAAGATCTTAAATATTTTAATTACGACAGCTTTCTAATTACAACCAGGCAATATTTTGAAGGTGGCGCTTACGATCAACTTTTAAATGGAACAGAAAAACTTGATTTTACAAATAATCAGCTTGTTGTCTTTGAATTGGAGAATATTAAGGATAATAACACTCTTTTGAGTATTTACACCTTAATGATCATGGATACTTATTTAAATAAATTATTTAAGTTACCAGGTGAAGATATTTTGAAAACTCTATTAATGGAGGAAGCCTGGAAAGCATTAATGAATAATAAGATGGCCGTATTCTTAAAATACGTAGTTAAAACGGTTCGTAAATATTATGGCCAATTAATCACGGTAACACAAGAGTTAGATGACCTTATTGGAAATGATTTTGTTAAAAAGGCTATTGTCGGTAATAGTGATATTAAAATACTATTAGATCAAAGTAAATATAAAGATAGTTTCAATGACGTACGTGATATGATTGGTTTAACTAACCACGAATCTGATTTAGTATTATCCCTAAATAAAAACCCTGATCCGGAAAGAAAATACAAAGAGGTATTTATAAAAACAGGGCCTTTATCTAAAGTTTATGCAGTAGAAGTTTCTGATATTGAGTATGCAACTTTTACAACAGATAAAGATGAATACGATGTTATATATAAATATCAAAAAGAACGTGGGGGAGAACTTAAACCGGCTTTAGAGCAATTTGCTGAAGATTTAAATATGAAACGATTAAATAAAATTAAAAATTAGAATTATGAAAAATACATTTTTACTAATATCCCTTTTCTTTTCAATGGCATCAAAGGCGCAAATGCCGGTTACTGACGCTGTAACAGCAGAAGCAATCAATCGAGGAAATGTACTTCAATCTACAATTAAAAGCTTTTCACAAAAAACATTTACAACCATTACAGATTTAAAAAAATCAGGAATGGAGCTACTAACACTTACAAAAGAATATCAAAATGCTTTATCATCTGTAAATTCTGTTGTTGCAAATTCACAGCAAACGCAAGATATATTTTCAGGCCAAAAGCAGATTATAACTTTATATGCAAATAATGTATATAAATATGACCGTTACTTTCCGCCAAAATATAAAGAAATGGTTCACCGGTCAATGAAAAATGGTTTGAATGAAAGCTTCAAAATTTTAAAACGAACCAACATCATTTTACAAGCAAACTTTGTAAATATGAATGATAATGAGCGCTTTCAACAATTAGATAAAATCAATAAGGACATGCAGGAGTTGAGGGAGCAAATGGGTTCGTTCATCCAGATCTATACACGTTATGCAATTGCACTACGTGAAAATCCGGATGTAGAAAATATACAGTTAGATCAATAGTTAGAAATATACAATATGAATGCAGTAGAAGTTTTAAATGGCTATTTGAGTAATTTTTCAATACTAGAAACTCAAATGCAGATGTGGCTTACAGCCGGCAGAGCAATTGGCCTGATAGGTGCATATATATACATTTTCAAAAGGTTTGCATCTAAAATGCTTTCAGGTTCGGCATTTTCAGTTGATGACATTGCATATCCGGTTTTTATCGCTTTTGTTCTATCTATGTACAGTCCGATAGCAAAAGGTATCCCTGAATTATTTGGTGGAAGCGTCTTTGGAGCTAGTATTGGAAATGTTGGATCTCCGCTTGCTGATTACGCAAAATTAACTTCAGATCTTACCAATAAGAAAATCGCTAATGAAAAAGAAAAAAAATCATTAGAAAAACCACTTTCAGAAAAAACAGTAAATGCAGGTACTGCCTTTACTCAGAGGGATAATTCTCCAACAGGCTTTCAGGATGCTCAGTTAACGGAATCAAGTGTCCAGGCATCAGATCTATTACTGGACCCGGATAAATTTATTAGCAACGTTGTATTTACTGTTTTAAGTTGGATATTAATGCTGATAGCACAAATTGCAATGGTTATTCTTCTCTTAATATCTAAAATGTATATCATTTTTCTATATATTTTTGGGCCTATATCTATCGGAATATCTTTAATACCAAGTTTTGAAAGTTCAATTTCAAATTGGTTCCAAAATTTAATTAAATACTCATTATGGGTTCCCATCGCTAATACTATTGCAATATTGACTATTACAGCATTTAAAGCCTATGGAGAAGCAAATGGTGCAGAATCTTATGCCAGTATTGTATTAGTCATTTCATCCGTTGTTATGATCGTATGCTTTATGTGTGTACCTAAAATTGCCGGTAATATTATATCTGTTACTGCAGGTCAAAGTTCAACCAAAGCGATGGCATCTCAAGCCGCCAGAATGATGATTACAAAAGGTTTATAATATATTAAAAGAAATAAAAAATGTCAAACAAACATCCATTATCTGACTTAAAAAATATAGATAAAGAACATAAAAGAAATAGATTGATCGTTTTTACAGTTCTTGTTTTATCTTTTAGTTTCGCAGGATATACGTTTTTTACAAGTAATAGTCTTGTTGAAGATAATAGATCTAAGATATATACTTTAGTTAATGGTAATGCCCTATTGCTTGCAACCAGAAAAGATGCTCAGGACAACAGGCCAGCCGAAGTCCGTCATCATATTAAAATGTTTATGGAGCTATTATTTACATTATCACCTGATAAATCACAAATTGAACAAAATATTTCTCAGGCTTTGTATTTAGGTGATAACTCAATTAAGCAATTCAGAGATAGACTCCAGGAGCAAAAATATTATGATAAACTAATTTCCTCTAATGCATCACAAACTATTAAATTAGATAGCAATAGTATTCAGGTAGATTATGCAAACTACCCATACCTGGCTATTGTAAAAGTGCAACAGGAAATAATCCGTCCATCAACTATTACCATTAAAGAATTAACCTGTACAATGACCTTAAGAAATATATCACGCTCTGATAATAATCCTCATGGATTGTTAATAGAAAAATTTGAAGTCCCAAGCAATAACACAATCCAAACATATGATAGATCTGCTAAAGAATAAGGATATAAACTCAGCTGAATTTAAGCAACAAAGAAAATTATATACATTCGCACCACTCGGATTTATCCCTCTGATAGCTTTTGTATTTTCAATTTTTGGCGGAGGATCTGAAGCTGTAGAAAAAAAGGCTGTAACTAACAAAGCGGGTTTTGATACTTCATTACCTGAAGCAAAACCAACCCCAATAAAAGGGAAAGAAGAAGCATACGAATCTGCGGATCTTGAAGCAGAGGAATTAAAAAATAATAGCTCTATAAAGAATGATTTTGACATTACAACAATGAATGAACAGGGTAGTGGCTCAACTTCTAATCCGGGAAATAAAATTGAAGCTAATACTCAACAACCTAATGCGACTAAAGATGTAGATAATCTATACCAAAAATATAGCACTTATTACGCAACACCGGGGACAAATAATTCTAATAGTAATGAGAGATATACCGGTGGATCTTCTTCCGGTTATTCTCCAAAAGCTAAAAGAGATATTAAAACTGCTTCAAAACAAAATCTTGTTAATGATCAGATTGAAACTATAAATGATGAAGAACCACCGGTTAAAACTTCTCTTTTTTTTGACAGTAAAGGGAGTATTAAGAGATCTACTAATGTATTATCGTCAACTGTAACCTTTAGAGCTGTCATTCATGGCGAACAGGCCGCAGGATCATCATCAATAGTAAAATTAAGAACTA
>JBASZP010000504.1:0-2186 GCA_049660965.1 Daejeonella sp.
CCTGAACGGATAGCATAATCAATCAGTTCATCTTTTGTTGCGGGCCATGGCGCATCCTCCAGGTGTGAGGCTAATTCTAATGTCCAATACATACTCTTTAGAATTTAAATTTAAATTTTTTGCAAAAATATAATAAATTGAATAAGATTATAAAATATTTGTCAACAATACTCTTTAAACTCTCGGATGCCATTCATTTTCGGCTATTCTATTATCCCAACACACTTTTCTTGCTAAAACAAATAAATAATCACTCAAACGATTTAAATAAATAGAAACCTTTTCATCAACAAAACTACTTTCCGCTAAATGAACTGTAATGCGCTCTGCTCTTCTGCAAACGCACCGGGCTATATGACAAAAAGAAACTACAGTATTACCACCAGGAAGAACAAAGTGCCTAAGTTCGGGTAAAGTTTCATTCATTTTATCCATTTGTATTTCCAGCAATTCAATATCTTTAAAATCCAGGTCAGGAATTTTCATTTTAGATTTTTCCGGATCTGATGCTAAAGTTGCCCCAATAGTAAACAACCGATCCTGTATTTCTTTTAATACACTTTTCTGCTCATTTGAAATATTTTGGTCGCGGATCATTCCAATGTAGGAGTTTAATTCATCTACCGTTCCATAGCTTTCAATACGCAAATGGTGTTTAGGCACACGGGTACCCCCTATTAATGAAGTAAGGCCTTTATCTCCTGTTTTTGTATATATTTTCATACAAATGCAACTAACGAAAATGTAAATGATTTAAAGTAACAAACTAAAAAATTACAACATGTGCGGATCTGCTTTTGACTTACTGAATTTGTTCAAAATCAACACCTTTGTTATTCATATCCGCTAATCTCGGCGATACGGTTTTAATCTGATCATTAAGATAGTCTTTTTCTATTAAACCATCACGCATACGTACAATTCGGTGGGCATGCATGGCAATATCCTCCTCATGTGTAACTAAAATAATGGTGTTTCCTTTTGAATGTATTTCTTCTAATAAACCCATAATTTCTACGGATGTTTTAGTATCCAGGTTACCCGTTGGTTCATCGGCTAAAATAATGGAAGGGTTATTAATTAAAGCCCTGGCAACTGCCACACGCTGGCGCTGGCCACCGGAGAGTTCATTAGGTTTATGATCTACCCTATTGCCTAAACCTACATTTTCTAATGTTTTTTTTGCCCGTTCTTCGCGTTCTTTACGGCTAATACCCGCATAAACCAAAGGTAAAGCTACATTATCTAATGATGAAGATCGCGGTAACAAATTAAATGTTTGAAATACGAAACCAATTTCTTTGTTTCTAACTTCAGCAAGCTCACCATCACTCATCTCACTTACCTGAATGCCATTTAAAATATAATCGCCTTTTGTAGGAGTATCTAAACATCCCAAAATATTCATTAAGGTAGATTTACCCGAACCGGAAGGCCCCATTAGGGCTACAAATTCACCTTTACTGATACTAAGTGATACTGATTTTAAAGCATGAATGGTTTCAGAACCGATCACATACTTTCTTCCAATGTCATTAAGGCTTATAAGTGATTCATTCATCATGTTATGTTTTTAACTTTTAGACTAAGATAAGCCTGTTTTTGTTACAATAAAAGAAATTGATAATTTGATAATCCGATGCAATTTAGTTAATTAAAGAAAATAAAAGTATAAAAACACTGTTTAATATCAGTCTGTTTTACGAGGCATTAAATAGCACTAAATTTAAGACCCTTTATCTGCTAATTACTTTTCCAAAATAACATCAAAAACCACTTATTTTATTAACTTCGCAGGTCGCTTAAATGCGATCACAGACTTTGTTGAACACACATAATAACAAAGAATAAACTCAACTTAATCAGAACCAAAAATATAAAATGGCTGAAGATACAGAAAACGAAAATTTAGTACCCCAGAATGATCGTATAATTCCCATAAACATAGAAGAAGAAATGAAATCCGCATACATCGATTATTCGATGTCGGTAATTGTTTCCCGTGCTTTACCTGATGTGCGTGATGGTTTAAAACCCGTACACCGCCGTGTATTGTATGGTATGTTAGACCTAGGTGTAACCAGCAGTAAAGCACATAAAAAATCAGCCCGTATTGTGGGTGATGTACTGGGTAAATATCATCCGCATGGTGATGCCTCTGTTTATGATACCATGGTACGTATGGC
>JBASZP010000505.1:0-1799 GCA_049660965.1 Daejeonella sp.
GACTGGTGATGATAAATATGATGCGGCCACATAATCATGCTGCCGCCACTGCCCATTAAATCAATACTGTCTGTTACAGTATTGGTACTAAGTTTAATTACGGAAATAGTGCTGCTCTCTCCATTTACAACATAAGCAGCCGGATAGTCAATATTCTTTTCTTCCATTGACATACCATCATTTTTTTTGCAGGAAGGGATTGCAAAGATTGCTGCCATTATCAATAATATGGCGGCATTGGATTTTAATTGTTTCATTTTCTGGGATTTGTTTTATAAGCTTTGATACAATAAAAGTTAAAAAATGGTTGCCTGTGAGTTATTTTTTTCTTTTGGTTGGCAAAGAATATGTTAGCGACAGCATAGTGCCAAAGCTGCTGAACCTTAAATTATTATTATTGAAACGGGTTAAAGGCAATCTTAAGTATGGCTCAAACGAAATGTTCCAGCTTTTATTTATTTGCTGTTTAACTCCCACCGAAAAGTTGGATGTGATTGAAGTAGAAAAATCATTGTTATTATGATAAGCACTGCTATGGCTTCTTTCTATTACTGTACTGCCATCGGCTACAAATTTGTAATGCACATTTTCCATACTCATTTTATTAATGGAGAAACCTGCAGCGGTATAGAAACTCGTTTTATTTTTTGAAGGAAAATTATAATACAGCATAACGGGAATTTCTAAAAAGCGGCAATACCCGGTTGCATCTTCCAGGTTAATGCTTGTGTAGGATGGCAGGTTCAGTTTTGCAGAATCGAACGAAATGTCTTTACCGGAAGTGGTAAAGAATTTTTTAGAAAATAATATCCCTGACCGGATTTCTATTTTTGGGGAGAATCTGTAACCCACCAAAATACCATAATCATATCCAGGTTTTGAAGGTTTGTTTAATTGAACACTATTAAAATTGACACCACTGACGGCGGTGAATGAAAAACGGGAAATATTTGGCTTCTTTACATTTGGCTTTGGATTATTTGTAATGCTGTTCGCCGTGTCTTTTACAATGGCTGCAATATCCTCTTCTTTTAATATATCAGTGTTTGATATAGTAGTAGTTTTTTCTGGGACATTGATTTCTTCTGTACCTAAATTTAACTTGTTTTCGACAGCAATATCAGACCCGGCTAATTTCTCATTGCTGATTATTTTATCGAAAGCTTTAGCATTCCCACCTACTTCATATCCTTGTTCCATTAATGGGGTAGTTACGGATATATTACTCTTTCGCCTATTATTGACAGAAACTTTTTTTGTATGGATTGTTTGGGGATTAGATAATGCCGGTATAATGCTGCTATTTGGTTCTGTATCTTTTAAAACGTTTTCAGTATTATCTTTTACAACGTTATCACCTTGAAGCTTAAAATTTTCGTCGTTTTTACTTTCATCAGGTACAATAGCATTTTGTTTTGTATCTACCGGAGTTTTATCGGAATAATATTTCTTAGTATTATAATTGCCATCAAACCCCCAATAAGCCGTGCCTGCAAGCACACCAGCAAAGAGAAACCAGAACACAATAAACCTTCTCCGCTTTTTCTTTACCGGCATTTCAATGTCTAATTTTTCTTCCAGTTTATTCCAGTCCGGAATAAGGCTCAGGTCGGTGTGCCTTTCAACAGCAAAACGAACCCTGTTGTCAAAAAATAAATCATTTTGGTTAAACATATCTTTTATGTTTCATTTTTTTTTGTAATGCTTTTTGTAACCAATGCTTGGCTTTAAAAAGGTTTGACTTGGATGTACCCTCATTTATGCCAAGGATACCGGCAATCTCCTCATGTGTGTAACCA
>JBASZP010000506.1:0-4394 GCA_049660965.1 Daejeonella sp.
GTTAATCCTTTTTCGAGTTCAAATTGCCCCGGGCGAAAAACTGCGCCTTCAATGCGTACCCTATTCTCAAAACGGTCTAAAATAGGCTCTACAAAATATTTATCGCCACGCTGGGGTTTGTATGTATTAAAATCCTTAGAAAATACATCTGTAATCCGCCGTTCACGTTCCGTATTTTGCAAAACTTTAATTCTGGATATATAGGCCTGGTCTGTAAATCCGCCTGCAAAATTTAGTACATCTGCCAGAGTTTCATTTGCCAGTACTTCAAAAATAGCAGGGCGTTTTATTTCCCCTGTAAATTCAACTCTTAATTTATAAGTAGGTACACGTATAACATCCTGATCCTGAAGACGTACATTATTGGTTTGAAACCCTTTTTGAAGAAAATCATACACATCCAATTTTTGTATAACCCGGTTATTTCGTATAATTTCAATTTCGCGTAAAGAACCGTTTTCCGTAGGACCACCCGAAGAATACAAAGCATTAAAAGCAGTAGCTAAAGATGGTAAGGTATAGGACCCCGGCTTAACTACTTCACCTAAAACTGTAACCTTAATACTTCTGATATTACCAATTCCAATAGTTACATTAGTTCTTCCACTACGGATACCCGGATAGGTTGAAGAAAGGCGGGATTTAATTCTTTGACTGGCATCTTCGACAGATAAACCGCTTACTGAAACAATTCCTGCATATTCTATACGAATGGTTCCTTCCGGAGAAACTTTTAACTTATAACTTGCCTCATTATCTCCGGTTATATCTACCGTAATCTCATCATCAGGACCTATCATATAATTACCCGGTGTGGCTATCCGAAGATTAGGCTCAAAGGTAAGATTGGTCGTTTTAAATAAACTTGCTCCATATATTTTAGATTTTAGTTCTAATAATGCTTTTTCGGCCTCAGTTTCCGGATTTTTTTTTACAGTGCTATCCCTTTCTAAGTCATTTACCTCACGCCCTTGATTTATTGTTTGGGGTTCTTGCCCTTTTGAGGCAATTTTATTCTGATCTTGTTTTTTAACCTTATCTACTCTTACTCTTAATTTCTGAATTTCTTCAGGACGCATTCCTTTCGCCTGTGCATATTGTTCTAATTGCGCATCCGTTAATCCACTTGATTCTAATTGACGAATAAAAGATCGTATCTGATCATCATTTAGATCATCTACACGAATACTACTAAGCTGGCTTGCCGTTTGAGAAATTGCGGGCAAAGCATAGCAAAGAGTAATAAGTAATAAAAATAATTTGATTATATGTGTTATTTTAAATTTCATTCTTTTTAATTTCTCAATTTATCTGGCAGGTGAATTCCTTAAGTAAATCAATGTGATTATTCAAAATAATTCATTACTTTAAATCCACCTTGTTTTAAGTATTCATCTTTTTTCATTAAATGCAGATCTGAAAGAACCATATCTTTGACCAATGCTGAGAGATCATATTTAGGTATCCAACCCAATTTTGTATTTGCTTTTGTAGGATCACCTAATAGCAAATCAACTTCTGTTGGACGAAAATATTTCGGGTCGACTTTAACTATAGTTTGGCCAAACTTCAATTTATCTGTATTAATTCCAAGTTCTGCACATTTTTCCTGATCTATATCAATAATTACACCTTTTTCATGTTCATCTTTTCCGCTAAATTCAACTTCTATCCCTAATTCCAGAAAGGACATTCTTACAAATTCACGTACCGGTGTAGTAATCCCGGTAGCTATCACATAATCTTCAGGAGTGTCTTGTTGTAAGATTAGCCACATAGCTTCCACATAATCTTTTGCATGGCCCCAATCACGTTGTGCAGAAAGATTACCCAGATATAAACAACTTTGAAGTCCTAAGGCAATTTTTGATGCAGCTCTTGTAATTTTACGGGTTACAAATGTTTCTCCCCGTATAGGGCTTTCATGATTGAATAGTATGCCATTACAGGCATACATTTTATAAGCTTCACGATAATTAACGGTAATCCAATACCCATATATTTTTGCAACTGCGTATGGCGATCGTGGATAAAAGGGCGTATTTTCACTCTGAGGGACTGCCTGTACTAAACCATAAAGTTCGGATGTGGATGCCTGATAAATTCTGGTTTTTTTTGCTAATCCTAATAAACGTACAGCTTCTAATATTCTTAAAGTTCCAATTCCATCCGCATTGGCAGTATATTCTGGCGTATCAAAACTAACCTTTACGTGACTCATGGCAGCCAAGTTATATATTTCATCCGGCTGGATTTCCTGAATAATGCGTATTAAGTTTGTAGAATCGGTTAAGTCCCCATAATGTAATTGTATGTTTAGGTTATCTTCATGTGGATCCTGGTATAGATGATCAATTCTATCTGTATTAAATAAAGAACTTCTGCGTTTCAATCCGTGAACAAAATATCCTTTTTTTAATAAAAATTCAGCTAAATATGCTCCATCCTGACCGGTTATTCCGGTTATTAAGGCTACCTTCATTTATAGTTATGGGATTAATTTGGACAATGGATTTATAATTGTATTTGAAAATGCAAATCTATTAAAATTATGGGGTAAAATATCACAAAATATTCTTTAGAAATCTTTCGTTCTTAACCTATTTTATCAGTTTTAAAAGATATTCTCCATATCCGCTTTTTACTAAGGGTTGGGCTATTTTTTGTAGTTCTTCTGAGTTAATAAAACCCATCCGGTAAGCAACTTCTTCAATAGAACCAATTTTTAAACCCTGCCGTTCTTCAATTACCTGTACAAACTGGCTGGCTTGCATTAATGAGTCAAATGTTCCGGTATCTAACCAGGCTGTACCACGACTTAATACCCCAACTTTTAATTTCCCTTGTTTGAGGTATTCTTTATTAACATCAGTAATTTCAAATTCTCCCCTTGGTGAAGGTTTAATATTCTTTGCAATATCAACCACAGAATTATCGTAGAAATATAATCCGGGTACAGCGTAATTTGATTTTGGTTTTAGTGGTTTTTCTTCAATGGAGATGGCTTTATTATTATCATCGAACTCAACTACACCATATCTTTCGGGATCTGAAACCTGATAAGCAAAAACAACGCCTCCTTCAGGGTTATTCATTGTTTTTAATAACTTGGATAATCCATCCCCATAAAAAATATTATCTCCTAAAATTAATGCAACTTTATCATTTCCAATAAATTCTTCCCCTATTACAAAGGCCTGTGCTAATCCGTTTGGTATTTCCTGAACTTTATAAGAAAACTTACATCCTAACTGACTCCCATCACCTAATAATTTTTCAAAATTAGGAAGATCATGTGGTGTAGAAATAATGAGAATTTCATTAATGCCTGCCAGCATTAAAATAGATAATGGGTAATAGATCATCGGTTTATCATAAACCGGCATCATTTGTTTACTCATAGCCAGGGTAAGCGGATGTAATCTGGTGCCTGAACCCCCTGCTAATATAATTCCTTTCATTGATTAGTTTTAGTGGTACAAATGTAAATAATTACTTGTTTAAGAGTGGTTGAACCTTACTTTCTAAATCATGATACCAATCTGTACCATATTTACGAATTAAAGGTTCTTTTAAAAATGCGAATACAGAAACTTTTACTTCATTGCCGAATGTACAGGCTGGGCTACAAATATTCCAACGGTCATAATGTAAAACATCAAACTCCGGATAATTTGTTATACGGATGGGATATAAATGGCATGATATGGGCTTTCTCCATCCAATTTTGCCATTTTCATACGCTTTTTCTATGGCACATTTAGTAATTCCGTTTTCCCATGTTACATAAGCGCATTCTTTATTGGTATCTACGCAGGGCGTAGTATAATCGCCATCAAAATCTTTTACCCAAGTGCCTGTTTCTTCAATAGTCTCAATTCCTTTAATGGTCATGTAGGGTTTAATTAAAGGATATATTTCATCTAAAACGGCTAATTCTGATCGTTCAAGGGGAGCACCCAAATCCCCTTCAAGGCAACAAGCTCCTTTACATTTAGTAAGATTGCATACAAAATTTTCTGTAATTATATCTTCGTGGACTAATGTATGTTGTACCTCAATCATATTTCAGGATTATTTTTTTGCAAGTAAGGGGTATTTTAGTCCGCTAGCGCCTGTTAATTCCATAGTTACAGAACCTACTAATATTTCTACCTGAGCCTTAACAGGTATCCGGTTTGCATCGTCTGTAATCCATAAATACAATTTACTGTTCTTTTTAAAAATACGGCCTGGCTGTATAGAAGGACTAAATTTTATACAATTAAATGATCCAAAAGATGTTTTTATCTTTTCTTTACCTACATATTGTACTTCTAACTTTGTTACTCCATCATCAAGAAAGTAATCCATACTAAATTTATCTCCCTGTTTCATTTTGGAAATATCCAGAC
>JBASZP010000507.1:0-5433 GCA_049660965.1 Daejeonella sp.
CAGCTTGAGTGGTACCTAAGCGAATCCAGACCTTATCGCTAGCTTCATCAGCTGTATTATATGTACGCATAGCAAAAAGGCTTGTAGAAGCTAGAGTGCCATCTAAATTATACACATGTGACATCCACTCTCCCGAAACAGGCCAGGTTGAAGTATATTTAACTTCTTGATCGGGTAATTTCTCACAACTTATAAAGCTAATTACTATAAGTGTAAGCAATGCAAATTTTATATTTCTAAATTTCATATTCAATTAATTTATGATTGATTAACATTATTTTTGCCACCACATTTTTTCATACAAAGGTACTACTACTGGTGTATTGGGATTATAGTCGCTTGAGCTTTTTGGATATAACAACCTTCTTGGTATCTCGCCAGCAGGCAAAGATGTATTTACAGATATAGTATATTGCCCGGGAACATAAGCAGCATCATCAGTAGATACAGCGCTAATACTAGGATAACCTGTTCTATTTTGATCGAAAAAAGCATTCCAAGCCTGGGTACGGGTGGAAGCAACCCATTTTTGGGTAATAATTTGCTCAACCATCTGCTCTAATGTAACTCCGGTAAATTGATACGCTCCCCCAACAGAAATAAAAGGCATGGCGTCAAGTTCCCATCTATCAAATGCTAAAGTAACCCCGGCATTATAATCAATTATAGCATTAGCCGCATTACCTAACCTTGCATACGCTTCGGCTTTTAAAAATGCGACTTCAGCTGCAGACATAAAATAAACAGGATCGGTAGCTTCTATTACTGCACGAGAGGTTGCTTCATTTGGAACTCCGGTAACAGTATAATCCCCTTGCTCTAAACCTGCATATTCAGGAACATTCGGATCTTCTTCACTTCCACCAGTTTTTTCATAGAAAAAAGCAATACGTGGATCGTTATTAGCAAGAAGATAAGTTAACAGTGTATTACTGGCTCTGAGATTACCGGCAGTGTTCAATTTACGACGGTCTTGCTCATATAAAGGGTTGGATTTATTCTCTGCATCTATGAAAACATCTACTTTAGCATCCATTGTGTTCAATAGATCATTTTCAGTAAGCAATGTTTGTATGGCAGCTTGGTTAGTAGCAAAGTCTCTCATTAAAATTTTTAACTTCAGAGATTTTGCGAATTTTACCCAATTATCAATGTCCCCATGAAAAATAAAATCCTCTGCACCCATTGCTGGCAATGCCTTAGCATCTGTAGCCTTAGAGATCGCATCATCCAACATTCCTATAATTAAGCCATTTGCTGCTTGACTTGCCACAAATTTGGGTTGAGGATTGTTTTCTAAATCTAGGCCCTCCTGTATTGGAATGGCTCCATATAAATCATTTAGAATATGATAATCAAAGGCAGACATAATTGTAGCAGCCATATAATAATTCCACTCTCCTGAAGCTTTAGATTTAATAGTAACTGTTTTTAAATCTTTTAATGCTCCGGCCCACATATTATTCCAAGCGGTATTATAATCAGTATTTATTATATTGTACTGATCTAAATTCCGATATTGACTTGAGTTATTATTTTGGGCATAGTGCTGGGCCCAAACTCCTCCAAGGATTTCATAATCCCCCCCTATTCTGGAAGCAGAAAACATTATACCAGAAGGTAATAATAGTTTGACATTGGAGTCTGAGACAAAATTTGGATCATCATTTATGTCCAAAGCTTTTTTACATGCAGTTGATGCAACTACCAAAAATAAAATAGCGATTAATAATTTATTTATTTTCATTTCATATTTCTTTAAATGGTTAGAAACTAACTTTTAAACTTGCACCAAAACTTCTCATAGTTGGTCCTGCAGCAAATTCTCCAAACTCTGAACCAATATCATTACCATAGTTCGTTCCTTCAGGATCAAGAAAGTTATTAGATTTAGGAGTAAATAATAATAGATTCCGGCCTATTAGGCTTACATCTATTCCTGATAACTTTGCTTTAGAAACCAGGGTTTTAGGCAAAGAATAAGTTAGCACAACTTCACGTAACTTAACATAATCCCTATCTAATATAAAATCTTTGAATTTTGATGGATTAGTAGTCGAATTCCAATACGAATAAACAGAAGCAAAAGGTATTGCAACATTATTTTCTACATAAGTAACCACACCATTAGTTACAACTTCTTTTACAGAGTTTGGAACTAAAAAGGGTTGCCGTTCATTAAATGTAGTTTCAGTAGAGTTCCCTACAAAATTATTCAATTGCTTTGTGTAAGAATAGAACTTTCCACCTTTTCGCCAATCTACTACGGCATTTAAAGAGATGCTTTTGTAAGTAAAGCCATTGGTAAAGCCTAAAATGAAATCAGGATTCGATGTTCCTACTTCCTCTTTAATGTTTGGATTTATCTTCTCTATTCCATTAGCCTGTACAACTGTTTTTCCTATCATTGGGCCGCTTTCAACATATTGTATAGCTGGTACGCGGTATATTCCCAAGGGCTTACCAACCTCGGCTACATAATCGACTGAATAAGCATTTTGAATTATGATCTCTTTAGCATCTCCATACAGCTTTAACACCTTACTATTATTCTTTGTAAAGTTTGTAGCAAACTCCCATTTAAAATTGCTTGTTTTAACCGGCACAAGAGATAAGCGTGCTTCAATTCCAGTATTTTGAATATTTCCAATATTAAGAGTTCTGGTAGTATAACCTGTTTCAGCAGGAACAGTAGCTCTAATAATCTGATCTTTAGTTTCCCTGTTATAGTAGGAAACATCCAGGCCAATACGGCTATTAAACCAACGAGTATCTAAACCTAATTCCCATTCTGTAGTGATTTCAGGCCTTAAGATTGGGTTCCCCTTATTATTACTTTCAGTTAAACCAGCTACGCCTCCTAAGGGCAGGAATATATTTCCAAAACCTAAGGTTGGTTGAGAAGGTATGAAAGAAGTATTAACCCTATAAGGTGCTGCATCATTACCCGTTTGGCCCCAGGCAGCACGAAGTTTAAGAAAATTTAATTTATCGGTTTGAATTTCTTTAAATAAATCTGTTAGTACTAATGAAGAGTTAGCCCCCCAATAGAAATAACTTCTATTATCTTTTGGCAACGTAGAAGACCAATCATTACGCAAAGAAACATTTACAAACCAATAATCTCTAAATCCAAAATCTAAATTTCCAAAAGCAGCCATTAACCTGCGCTGATTTAAAATAGATGCGGTTACAGGTGTAGAACTTGTATTTTGCAAACTATACCAGTTTTCCACATTCAAACCTGAAACATAAGAATCCAGGTAATTAAAGTCTCTTTGATTAAAATTAGTACCAATTACTCCCCCTAAAGAAATATCTGTGTTTAATTTGTAATTTCCTTGCAACAATAAATTTGCATCTATCTGGCTGTCTTTTCTATAATTTTCTCCATAACGCCCTACAGTAGGTGCTTTTTCCCATTGCTCTGCAAATGACCCAGGCGAAAAGCTGACAACAGCACCCCAATCACTAATGTTTGTGTTATTAAAATCCCCGCCTAAACGCCCAATCAATTTTGTATTTTTTAATACTTCATATGATAACTCTAATTTTCCAAAAACACGATCATCCCGGAGTTGAGTACCATTTTCGTTCACTACAAAATAAGGATTATCTGCATATGCTGTAAAGTAATTATCTGCATTATTATAGATATTTTTATAGTCTTTTAATTGTTTTATAGGAACGTCCACCGGAATTTGAATTAATTCCTGATATACTGTAGCGCCACCATCACTGGTTCCCTGCCCTGCAAATACAGATCTAACATCTCTTCTTATATAATTTACACTATAATTAGATTCAAATTTTCCGTACTTTGAATTTCCCCTGAAAGAAAAGTTATTTCGACTGAACTTATCAGCATCACTAGGGACTACACCATTCTGGCCAGTATGAGAATAAGAAAAAACAAAAGAGTTATTTGCACCACCACCAGAAATTGAAACTGAATTCTGAATATCAGATCCCGTTTCAAAAAAATCACGTATGTTATTCTCTACATAAGCATAAGGCTTAGTGAGACGAACTCCATCAACCTCTGTCCCCCAGTCTCTCGTTAATCCAGTCAACTTTGGACCCCAAGAACCGTTTTCCTCATATGCCTGAAGCGGCCAACCTTGACCAAAAACGTTTTGAGTTTGTGGAGTACGTAAAACATTACTAAAATTTACAGCTCCTGTATAAGTTATTCGCATTTTTTGATTCATTTGACCCTTTTTAGTAGTGACCATTACTACTCCATGAGCCGCACGAGAACCATATAGTGCAGTTGCAGAAGCTCCTTTTAAAATAGTAACAGACTCTACATCATCAGGATTAATATCATTTGCCTGATTCCCAAAATCTACTGATCGTGAGAATTGTGCGGCTCCTCCAGTGAAATCATTAGTAAGTGTAGTATTATTAATAGGAACTCCATCTACAATATATAAAGGATTATTTCCACCTGAAAAAGAAGAAACCCCTCTTATTATAACTTTAGTAGATGCACCAGGGGCACCTGCATTGGAAATAACTACACCTGCAACTTTTCCCTGAATACCACTCATCACATTTGCATTTTTTCCCGAAGTTAATTCATTAGCTTTAACTGTAGTAGCTGAATATCCTAATGTCTTTTCTTGCTTAGAAAGACCCAAAGCGGTTACAACTACTTCATTAAGCTGTTTTGTATCCACTCCTAAAGTAATATCTACCTGAGCTTTGGAACCAATGGAAGCTTCTTTTTGTATATATCCTACATAGGAGAATACTAAAGTTTCCTCATCTGTAGGTACATTAATTGAATAATTTCCGTCGGCATTGGTGATACTTCCAATCGTTGTTCCTTTTACCTTTACTGATACGCCTGGCAGTGGTAAGCCATCATCTGCGGCGCTAACTTTACCTGTTACGGTCCGTTCCTGTGCTATAGCCATCGAAGTAACGAATAACAACAGGAATAAACTCTGTAGAAGTTTTTTCATACTGATTTAATAATAAGTTTATTTGGTTAAATAGTTAATTAGGGAGCTAAAATGCGTAACTTCTTCCTTATATCAAAATAATGTAGCATTATCGTTACTTGAAAAATAAATAAGGTGTTAAAAATCAAATCTTTAGCATTTAACGTTTTTTAACATTATGACTTAAATATGGAATATAATTTATAAAAAATTGAAGATTAGTGCTCTATTGTCTAAAATTCCTTTAATAGTGAGCACTAAAAGTATCTACGCATTTACCGCGCACTATTAAATAGTAGTAAAAGCATATAAATTAAAATATTCCCACTTATTTTTTGAAACCGGGGAATTTCTACTTAAGTTTAGCGCTTTTAGTGCCTCATTATAATTAACTTTCCTTTTTCTATGTTACGTGTTAGTAGCAACAAGCATTGTAAACTGGTTTATTCTTTATGTAAGCATGAATTTTTAGGTTATTTAATTG
>JBASZP010000508.1:0-5716 GCA_049660965.1 Daejeonella sp.
ATATGTGGCTCTAATGCGTCGGTTGCGTAAGGTAACGCCGGTAGTTCGAATGCCATAGTTTTATTAATTTAAGTGTGTATAATTTATAAACAAATATAAAAACGATATGTTATAATTGTTTAATTAATCATCAAATTTTATTGCGTTTTTTTTGAAAAAAATCAATCAATAAATGTGCAGCTTCATTTGCTTTAATACCGCTGATAATTTCTGTTTTGGGATGAGTAATCCGTTGTTTTAGATTTGAGAATCCTCTTTTCTCATCATGAGCGCCAAAGACGATCCGGCTTATTTGTGTCCAGTAGGAAGCCCCGGCACACATAACGCAGGGCTCTATAGTTACATATAAGGTACAATTTCTTAAGTATTTTCCGCCGGTATAATTTGCGGCGGCCGTAAAGGCCTGCATTTCTGCATGTGCGGTAACATCATTTAATTGTTCTGTCAGGTTATAACCCCGGCCAATAATGCGTTCATTGTGTACAATTACAGCACCAATGGGAACTTCATCTAATTCCAGGGCTTTATATGCTTCTTTTAAAGCTTCGTTCATGAAAAACTCATCTGGAAGTATAGTTGGCTCGTCTGTAAAACTGATGTATTTCATTGAATGTGTGATTAGGGTTCTTAAATTCTAATATCAGATTAGCTTTGAGCCATTGGGTACTTTGCGTTCTACAGCAGCTAAAATAATATCGCCATTTTCATCTGCAAAACCGCTTATTAAAAACTCAGACATAAATTTACCGATCTGCTTTTCAGGGAAATTGATCACACCTAGTATTTGCCGGCCTGTTAATTCTTCTTTGGTATAATGTTTAGTGATCTGTGCGCTGCTCCACTTAATTCCAAATTCTCCAAAATCAACCTTTATTTTATAAGCCGGTTTTTTGGCTTCGGGGAAATCCAGTACTTCTAAAATAGTTCCGGCACGTAATTCAACTTTTTCAAAATCGGCCCAAAGAATTTGTTCCATAAGCCCAAAGGTAGAAAAAACCGCCTTTTATATTCAAACCAAAGATTGTTTAGATTTGCAGCATGTATTCAGTAAAGTTAAAGAAAGGAAAAGAAAAAGCGGTTAAACAGTTACATCCCTGGGTTTTTTCCGGCGCTTTAGAGCAGGTTAATGGAAATCCCCAAAACGGTAATTTGGTTATGGTAACTGATGCTAATGATCATTTTTTGGCTTATGGGTTTTATAATGCCCAGTCCAGAGTTGCCGTACGTTTACTGGAATGGAATTTAGAAACGGAAATAAACGAAGACTGGTGGCGTAAAAGAATTCAAAAGGCAGTACATGGCCGGTATAATTTAATGGTTAATAAGGATACTAATACTTACCGTTTAATATTTAGCGAAGCTGATTATTTGCCCGGATTAATTATTGACCGTTTTGCTGATTTTCTTTCTGTGCAAATACTTACATCGGGCATGGAAAATATTAAATCCATTATACTGGATGAATTACAACAACTTTTAAAACCTAAAGGAATTTTCGACCGTAGTGATAGTTCATCACGAGCGCATGAAGGTTTAGAATCTTCATCGGGCGGAGTTTTACTTGGTATTGAACCTCCTGAATTTGTTAACGTAAAAGAGAATGGAATTAGTTACCGGGTTAATATTACCGACGGACAAAAATCCGGCTTTTATTGCGATCAGCGGGATAATCGCAAAGTGGTTGCCCAATATGCTCAAGGGAAAAATGTGCTGGATTGTTTTTGCTATTCGGGCGGCTTTACTTTAAACGCTTTAAAAAACGGAGCCGCTTCAGCTGCCAGTATTGATAGTTCGGCATTAGCTATAGAAACATTAAAACAAAACATCGAGATTAATGATTTAAGCCATTCAAAACACCGGCTTATCCAATCGGATGTGAATAAACAATTGCGTCAGTTTCGGGAAAGCAATGAAAAGTTTGATATTATCATTCTTGATCCGCCGAAGTATGCGCCATCACGGTCAGCTTTAAACAAAGCTTCCAGGGCATATAAAGATTTAAACCGACTGGCTATGCTTTTACTTGAAGAAGGCGGATTACTAGCTACATTCTCCTGTTCGGGCGCTGTTGATATGAATACTTTTAAGCAAATAATTGCTTGGGCTGCTTTAGATGCGGGTAAAAAAGTTCAATTCATTCATCAGTTTTCACAACCATCAGATCATCCGGTACGGGCTTCTTTCCCGGAAGGAGAATATTTGAAAGGCTTACTTTGCAGGGTAAGTTAGAATCCAGGCTTTTCTAAAAATAGTCTTAAAATACCTTTATTCTTCCTTAGGTTTTTGTGGTACGTTATGCAATCTTACCGGGTTCTTGGATTTGGCTTTCATTTTTAAATTCAGCATTTCTACTAATACAGAAAAACTCATGGCAAAATAAATATATCCTTTAGGGATGTGTTGTTCAAAACCCTCGGCTAATAATGAAATACCTATTAGTAATAAAAATGAAAGGGCCAGCATTTTTACGGTTGGGTGTCTATTTACAAAATTACTAATACCGCCCGCGGAAACCATCATGACGCCAACAGCAATAATTACAGCTGCAATCATTACTCCGATATGATCTGCCATGCCTACTGCGGTAATAACAGAATCTAAGGAGAAAACAATATCAAGCAATAATATCTGTACAAGTACTCCTGCAAAAGTAACTACAGCTTTTGTTTTTACATTACTCTCTTCGCCTTCTACCTTTTCATGAATTTCGCTGGTACTTTTATAGATCAGAAATAATCCCCCGATAATTAAGATCAGGTCCCTGCCGGATATAGCCATTTTTTCAAGTAGTTCTGTACTTTTTATTCCAATCCAGTCCCCCACATTAAATAAAGGTGCGGTTAAGGTCATGATCCAGGTTAAGGATAATAATAGCAAAACACGTGTAATCATAGCTAAAGCCAAACCCAGCTGACGGGCTTTTTTCTGCTTGTTTTTGGGCAGCTTACCTGCCATAATAGAAATAAAAATAATATTATCTATTCCCAGAACAATTTCTAATACAGTTAAAGTAATTAATGATATCCAGATTTCGGGATTGGAGATCCATTCCATATATAGTGTGTTTTGGGCAAAAGTAATAAAAGTATAACGAAGGATAAATAAAAAAAAACCTTTCAGATAGTACTGAAAGGTTTTAACTAACTAATTAACTAATCCTAGCACTAAACTCTTTATAGAAACCTAACCCCGCTGTAATTGGATTTGATAATAATGTGCGAATCTGATGCTTTACCGTAATAACCTTTATAATTTTTAGTTGGATTCCAGCCTTTGTCTTTATCATCAGGGGTTTTACTGGTTATGTTCACTTTGTTGCTGTTATAGTTAAACCCTGCATAGTTAACGGTTACATCAAAATCAAAGTTCGCGGCCTCATCTATCCCTAAAGTAACACCGGAATAAGAGGAATTAATAATTAAACTTTTAACATTCTTATCTACCTCATCTATTTTAAACCCACCGGTATATCTTATATTAATATCCGCACTATTAGTTACTTTAACAATTTTAGCGCTGCCGTAACTTATATCAGCGGTTAATTTATCAGCATTGGTTAATTTAAGGCTTCCGTATGATACTTTTAAATTGCCAGAGGAGAAATTCTCAATATTGGCAGAACCATAGCTAACTTTTACCCGGTTTGCCGGATGATCTAATACCTGGGCGGTAAAGGAACCATACGAACTATTGATATTAACAGGTCCGTTAAAGTCCGGAATTATAGTACTTCCATAGCGGTTATTAATATCCAATGGGTTTTTTGCCGGCATATAAACTACATAATTTACCTGTACACCACGACGGTTTTCTTTACCATCTTTATCTTTACCCATTTTAGACCACCAGCTCATATTATTTCGTTCGAAACTTGTTTTAAAGCTGATCAGATCATTACTGCGTGATTCTGCAATATTTACTTCATCAAGCAGATCCTGCGCCTTACTGTCCGATGCTTCATAAGCTTTAATTTCTACATCAACTTTTATTTCGTTTTTAGTCCATACATTAATAATTACCTTACCATACTGGTTGTCTATGGATAATCTGTCTTTTGAATTTACCGTATAGGTTTTGCTGATGATCTTGGTTTTTTCTGCACCCTGGGTGTAATTATCATTATATTCAAACTTAAACTTCTGATCAAAATCTTTAAAGTCATTCTTAAGGTCTTTGAAATCTTTCTTAAAGTCTTTATTAAAATCTTTGTCTAAATACTTTAATTTTTCAGTCAGATCTGCCATATCTAAATTCAGTTTTTCTAATTTTTTACGGTCAATGGCTTTTAATCTTGCATTAGCAGCTTTTAATCTTACATTAGCATCCCTTAACCTTCTCTTTTGTTCTTCGTTTGCTTCTTTAAAATCAGGATAATTAAATTCCATATTAAATCCATTCGGGAAAGCTAAAGGCGCCTCTGGTTGTGCCGGTGCTATAGGCGGGGTCTGGGGAGCTTTTGGCTCTTTTTGCGCAAATAGCGGTGGTGCGATTAGTAGTAAAGCCAGGTTAAACCCTGTAATACATTTATATAGTTTGCGTTCCATTTTTCTGTTCTTTTTTTGACTCATTAATTTGTTGTATAATATTCAACTGTTGTGTTAAAACCTCGGTTTGTGTCTGCAAGTTCCGGATCATTGCTTTCACGGTTTCTTCCTGGTTCGGGCTGTTGGGTAAATCACTCTTTAATCTCTGGTAACTCTCATCCATTTTCTTTATTTCGGCAGAGAATTCCCTGAATAATTGTGGTTCTTCTTTCTCAATCCGTTTTAATTCACTCCGTTTAATTTCAATTAACGAAGCATAATAAACCTGTTCTTTGGCCAGCTGCGGATTAATATTGCTTAGTTCTAAAGCTTCTTTAGTTTGATATTGATAAAACCAGAACGCGGCAGATAAAATCACAACTACTGTAGCAGCTACTTTCAATAAGAAGCTCAGCTTTACCACCCGTTCAGTTTTGGGTTTTATAACTGTGCTTTCATCCAGTTTCGCTTCTATTTTATCCCACAAATTAACAGGCAGTTCAAAGTAGTCAAACTCTTTTTTATTCTCTTTAATAAAATCTTCTAATCTATTTTTCATAATCTTTTTATCTGCTCCAATTCAGGAGAGAAACCTTTTTAATTGTAATTAATACGCTTTAAAATTTCTATCAGTTTACGTTTTGCCCGCATAAACTGGGTTCTAGATGTATTTTCGCTGATCTTTAAAATATGAGAGATTTCCTCGTGATCATATCCTTCTAATAAATACAGCGTAAGCACAACCCGATAACCATCCGGTAACTGCTCAATTGCAGCTTTAACCCGTTGAACTTCCAAATGCATTTCAGTTTCATCTGTACTTTCGGTTTCGGCTATTTCTTCTACATCTGCTTCATCCAGCGCTACCAGATCCAGTTTTCGCTTACGCAGATGATTAATAGATTTATTAATGACGATCTGTTTCATCCATAAACCGAAAGTTGTTTCCTGCCTGAAATCCTTTATTCTTCCAAAAGCATCTATAAATGCTTCCTGCAAAACATCGGTAGCTTCATCAGTATTGTTCAGCACACGCATGGCAATGTTAAACATCGCTTTGGAGTAGAGTTTGTATAACTCGTAATACGCTTTTCTACTTCCGCTTTTGCATTCAACCACCAGGTTATAATGCTGATCTACATAAACAGCTTCCAAATTTTTACGCTTTGTTGATTATATGACGTGCGCATTTT
>JBASZP010000509.1:0-4659 GCA_049660965.1 Daejeonella sp.
CTTGCACGCCCTGAACGCTTTATGGAAATTCGTAAAGAAGATGTTTATAAACATATTAAACCGTCTTAACATCTTTTTCATCATATTCATCAATATCAGTAATATATCCGTTATTTGTTAAAAATTCAAACAACGGTTTTGCCTCCGCGGAAACCGGCATATTATGAGTGGTAATAATTTGATTTTTGGTTTTATCTAAATACGGGTAAGCGTAAAGTTTAACATTTTTGCTAAACAGATCACTAATATAAGCAAGCAATTCGTCCGTATAATTTTCACCGTAATTAATAGAATTAAAAATATTTTTAAGGTTTGCAATATTGGTGGAAATACCTACGCTCTTTGGCTTGCAGCGTGATAAATACTGCGCTAATTTATGATTACGGGTAAAGTTTGAAACAATAACATGATTACCTGTAGCGCACAATTCCTCAGCCCGCTTGGCAAAAACTTCCAGATCTTCATTTTTAAGTTCTACGTGGTCATCCAAAAGATTGGTCATTAATACCTCAATCAACACAATAATATTATCATCCTTAACTTGCTGCGAACGTTTAAACTGTTCAACAGCACGATTAAAAAGGTCAAAGTTAGGAGTAGATTTTTGCCCGAATTTAGTCCGCAGGATCATGACATCTTTTTTGTATAAAATATCTTTTGACTGTCTTGCAATTCCTGCGGCATCAAAAATTGCGGCTCCGGAAAACCCTTTGGCAATTAAATACAAATTAACTAAGCGGTCATTAGCATCTTTAAATATAGGGCCATTTAAACTAACTAAATCTATCTCAACAGAACCAACTGATAAATTATCTACTAATGATTCAATCATTGCCTGCACATTATCATGGTAGAAATAAGCCGCATAAACCAAATTTACGCCTAAAACACCCAGTACATTTTGCTGTAAATTAGTATCACTATCTAATAAACGGACATGAAAAATAATATCATTTGGTGGCCCGTCAGGTATTATTTGAAAACGAATTCCCAGCCAGCCGTGAGGATCGTTCGTTTTATTAAAATTTAATGTAGTTACAGTATCAGCGAAAGCGAAAAAGGTTTTCCCGTCATAATCTTTACCGATTAAACGTTCAGAAAGAAGCCCAAATTCATGGTGGATCATTTTATCCAGCCGGGATTTGGTTACATACCTTCCTGATTCTTCTATACCATAAATAGAATTACTAAAAACCATATCGTAGGCAGACATGGTTTTGGCAATAGTGCCCGAAGCTGCACCTGCGGTAAAAAAATTACGGGCAACTTCCTGACCGGCGCCTATTTCAGCAAAGGTGCCATAAATACTTTCATCTAAATTAATCTTTAACGCTTTTCTTTTGGTTTCAAAAATTTCCCTTACCATAGGCGTAAAAGTACAAAGATTTACCTTTGACCATACATATAAACAGAAAAAGGTACCAGGATTATCTCCAGGTACCTTTCCATTAATTAATCAAACGAATGATCAGATCAGAATTTTTACTTCACAGCAATTTCCTTAGGCTGAATTTTGGCTTCTCCTTTTTTAGGTACACTAATCTTTAATATACCATCTGTATATTCAGCATCAATATGATCATAATTTGCGGCTTCCGGTAAAGTGAATGATCTTACAAAAGAGCTGTAACTGTATTCGCGTCTATTATATCTTTTAGCATCTCCATTTGTTTCAGATTTTTGTTCTACCGAAATAGTGAGTAAATTTTTATCCAGACTTAGTTTAAAGTCTTCTCTTTTCATACCCGGTACAGCCAGTTCAATTTGATATTCCTTATCTGTTTCCGCAATATTAACCGCAGGAACACGGGAGATGATCCGGTCAGAAAGAAAAGAATCTGTGTTAAAAAGTGACTCGAATACATCATTAAATAAAGGGCCTAATGCATTTCCTTTATTAGCATTTGAAAATTTTACAAGTGTCATAATTTTATCCTCCTTAAATTTTTAGTTTTATTTTGTTTTACTTTATAAACAATGTACGTACCATTACGTTTTTGATAATAAAAAATAATTTATATGCGACAAATTGTCGTTTTTAATTAATTTATGCAGACATATTGACATTAATGAATAAATTAACAGGATTTAATTATAAAACACATATTCCTCTGCGTTTTACAGATTTAGATATATTCGGGCATGTGAATAACGCTGTTTATTTAACCTATTTTGAAATAGCCCGTTCAATTTATCTGAAAGAGGTAATTCAATGGGATTGGAATGAAATAGGAATTATTATTGGAAAAGCTGAGATTAATTTTCTTAAACCAATTGTAATAGAGGATGAAATATTCGCTTATGTGAAAACTTCGAGGATTGGGACCAGCAGTTTTGATGTGGATTATGCTTTGGTAAGAGTAAAAAATGGAGAAGAGGAATTATGTACAAACGGTAAAACAGTCTGTATTTCTTTTGACTATAAACTTAATCAATCAGTTCCAATACCTGAAGTTTATCGCATTAAAATGGAAAAGTTTGAAGGGATATGATCACATTTGGATTATTTCCTGCATCTTAATCAGTTTCTCATTCATCAGGTTAATGCGTCTTTTATTGCCCAGTACATCAAGTACAACAATTAGTTTATCATCCCTTTTAGATACTTGCCTTTTTCTGTATTTCAACCTGTTTGCTTTAAGAAGTTTTTCAATTCCATATAAATTCTTCAGATCTGTATTGATAAAAATGAGTGTAAAGGTTTTGCGATGATTAAACCGGTCCAGAAGACTCTCTATTCCGGAGAACAGTGATAGAATAATTACGCCTATTATTGATAATAAAATACCCAGGTTAAATTTCTCTATACCAATCATCATCCCGATAGCCGCGGAAAGCCAGATAACTGTAGCGGTTGTGAGCCCCATCACAGAAAAATTATCTTTAAAAATAACGCCTGCGCCAATAAAGCCAATTCCCGTAATAATATTAGCCGCTATCCGGTCATCACTACCACCCATCTTTTGCGAAATCAGGGTAAATATGGTAGAACCCAGGCATATTAAAATGATGGTTCTAAAACCGGCAGATTTATTATTATACTCCCGCTCAATACCCAATATACTTCCGCAGAAAATAGAAATCAAAACGGTAATCAGTTCTTTATATTCAATTCCTGCCATTGCTAAAATATTTTGCCGGGGTTTAATATCCCATTCGGATCAAACACTGCTTTTATTCCTCTCATCAGGTTTAAATGAATTTCAGAATATTTAATACTCATATATTCACGTTGCACCAAACCTATACCATGTTCACCGGATAAAGTGCCTCCTAAAGATACGGTTAATTCAAATATTTCAGATATCCCGTCTTTCAGTTTAGTATTCCAGTCTTCATCAGCCATATTTCCTTTAATAATGTTCACATGTAAATTCCCATCGCCGGCATGGCCATAACAAACGGATTCGAAACCATATTTAGCACCAATTTGCTTAATACCATGCATCAGTTTAGGTAATTCTGCACGGGGCACCACGGTATCTTCTTCTTTATAGACCGAATTTGATTTAACAGATACCGCCATAGTCCGTCTCATGCGCCATAGTTCGTCTTTTTGGGAAGCTGTATCTGCAAAAAGCACTTCCGTACAAGCATTATCTTCTAACACGATGTTGATCTTTTCGCATTCGCCAAACAAAATATCCATGTCCTTTCCATCAACTTCTATCAGTAAAAAGGCTTCAACCCCATCTTTCAGATCAAACTGGATACGATCGTACTGAATAACCCACTCCACTCCTCTCCGTTCCATAAATTCTAAGGCCGAAGGAGTTATACCAGCCCTAAAAATCGCTGATACCGCTGTGCAAGCCTCTTCATTACTGTTAAATGAAGCAAGCATCAGCACATCGTGAACCGGACGGCAAATTAGTTTAACTACAATTTTTGTGATAATGCCCAATGTTCCTTCAGAACCGATCATTAACTGGGTAAGATTATAGCCCGATGCATACTTTAAAGTATTAGCGCCTGTCCAAATGATTTCGCCTGTTGGCAATACCACCTCTAAGTTTAATACATATTCGCGGATGGTACCATATTTTACAACCCTCGGGCCCCCGCTGCCATGCGCCATATTCCCACCCATAAAGCACGTCCCTTTACTGGATGGATCAACCGGGTAAAACAACCCTTTTTGGGCAACGGCATTCATAAACTCTTCGGTAATTACCCCGGGTTCAACCGTAGCCTGTAAATTTCGCTCATCAATTTCTATGATCTTATTGACCTTTTCCATAGAAATCATCAAACCGCCATGTATGGCTAAAGCAGCGCCGCTTAAACCTGTACCGCCACCACGGGGCGTAACTGGTATCAGGTTTTCATTGCAAAGTTTTAATAATTGTGCTACTTGTTCAGGAGTTTGAGGCTTAACCACAACTTCCGGATAATATTTCAAATCCTCCGTTTCATCCTGAGCATATTTCTCTAATTGTTCCCTGGTACTAATTACCAAGTCTGCACCGACAATACTGGTTATTTGCTCTAATATTTTCGGGCTTATTGTGTTAAAAACCATCTTACCTGTTAAAAGTTAATTCAATGAATGCGTTTTTCACTTCGCCTGCAAGCGGCGGGTTTAATTTACTGATAATTACACGTATGCTTTTAACAGCTAAGAATTCCTGCCTGATTTGCGCCAGTATAGCATGAGCT
>JBASZP010000510.1:0-1559 GCA_049660965.1 Daejeonella sp.
GGGTGGAACAAAAACTGATTTTTAGGTTTGAACTGAAATAGTAGTTGCGGTCTCCAATAATTTGTCATAATTAAATATCATTTGCCGGGACTGGAAAACAGCAGAAATACATCTTTCAAAGTAAATCTTAAAACGGAAATACCATATTACCTGGCAATTTTTCCGTGCATATTTCTATGGATGATAGTAACGCATCCTCATTCTACCGGTGGCTGGATCTTTACTCTTCTCCTTGCCGCCATTTTAATTGTTTACTCTGCTTTGCTGTGGAGGCTCATTTCAATTGAGATTGACATCTTAAAAGAAGAGGTCACTTTAACCAAGTCAAATCTTTTTAAAAGCAAAAGAGCTAAAACTTATCCTTTAAGTGACCTGCAGTTTACATTCAAGCCTGGTAAGCCTGGTTTTCGCGACAGGATTGTCAATATATGTAAGCTTTATATCGAAGGAAAGGAAATAGCCGCGATCATCCCCGATCACGATGGTTGGACTGATGACACTGTAAATGATCTGGCAAAGGGTTTGGTTAATTTAGGGGTGGCAAAGAAGTTTATAGGGTATAGTAAGGATGCAGAAATTTATGGGCTTTGAATTTATTTTCATTCTGTGATTAATTCGGAAAACTTGCTGATCGAATAAAGTGAGAACTCACTTCAGGTTATTTATAAATTCAGAGAAAGAATAAGCAACAAAATAACAATTAGTAACATAATGGCCATCTTGCTCCACTGGTTCGCCTTCGTGATCCCAAAAATAAATGTTGCCATGGCCTGATGGATCTAAGCTCATTAAAAAAAGATTTCCAAATGGATCGGTTGCAATGGGGAAACTCCCGAAAGGAATTCTGTTTTTAAAAATATCTATGTGTTTATATAAGCTTGCATAGAGTGGTCCATTGTGCATTCCCAAAACATAAGTTACCACTGTATCTGGATAATTGTTCACGTTTTTAGTGAATTCTCCTCCGTTATAAGTCAACAAAAACTCTCTGTAGTCATTAGGCAGGGTGATAGAATTTTCTTGTTCAAAATCACCTAATTCCAACTCACTTAATTTTCCAAATTCATTCGTATTTATTATCATTTAAATTAATATTAATCGCAATAATAATTACTGCTTTTATAATCGGCATATATGGGCGTTGCACGCAAACATTTCAATTTGGCAATCATTAAACCTTGAATCTCTTATCAAAAGTAATGTGTTATATTTTTACAGTGTCAACCTAAAAATGTATAAACGGTAACCCACTTCCACCCTCAACCCAATAACAATCCCTAATTTTACGCATGACTTTAATTGCCATCTTCTTTCCGTTTCTTTCCTTCCTGCTGCGGGGGAAAATATTAACGGGCATCTTTTGTTTGATCCTGCAGATCACACTCATCGGGTGGATA
This sequence comes from Daejeonella sp., assembly GCA_049660965.1. Taxonomy (GTDB): domain Bacteria; phylum Bacteroidota; class Bacteroidia; order Sphingobacteriales; family Sphingobacteriaceae; genus Daejeonella. The sequence continues at coordinate 1,398 of JBASZP010000510.1, forward strand.
CCAGCAGCAGTATGGGCAGTGATCTCTTTGCAAAACTCAAGGGCAGACCGCCGCAACGACAGGCTGGTAAGGGCCATGAGAACCAGGTGAGGCATTGTTGAAATATTTTAAACAGGTTTGAAAAGAACAATTATTCCACAAATATTCCGCACACAAATAAAC
>JBASZP010000511.1:0-4723 GCA_049660965.1 Daejeonella sp.
AATAATTTAATGAAAAAGACCAATTTCTTATAAAGAATATCGGCCTTTTTTATTGATTAAAGACAGTCACTCAAAATTTTGTTTGGCAGTTGAACTGACAAAATTACTTTTGAGACAGCCTCTTTTAGAACTACTATTAATAGTTTATTTACTTAAATTAAATCCATAAGCAATGCGTAATGCAACCTGTCCCAGATTAACTTCATTACGATAAAATCCCTCATAACGTACACCCAGATCAAGACCATTGTTAAACGCATAACCTATGCCCGGAGCATATACTAATGAAGTGCCTACTCCCTCCTCAGTCGCGAAAGCAGCACCTGCTTCAGCCGAAACATAGAATTTCTCTATCGGGAAGACTTTTACACCCGCTTTAACAGGAATATAGGATATGCTTGTTGTACCATCAGGAAGTTCTAATCCATCCTTGAAAGAAAAATTAGTATATCCCGCAGATAATGTCGCTGAAATATTACTGGTAAAATCTTTTTGTAGCCTGATATCACCACCCAAAGCAAGATCATACGCATCATCTAAAGGTAGGCCAGCGTTAAAACCTATTCCCAATCTTAGTGCTTTAGAATCGCCAGGAACTTCACTAGTTTGTGCATTAACGTTCATTGTTGTTGTTAACATTACAACTGTAGCTACTACAGATGCAAAAATGATTGTACTTCTTTTCATGTTTATTTAAATTTAGTATTGGTGAAACTTAATGAATAATTAAATTCACTCATGTCTATACAATGTTAATGCCAATAGTATTGTTAGTAGTTAATAAACTAAAATAACAGAGTTTTCAGAATTTTTAACTGCAAGACTATAAAGTGGATTTAAAAATCTTACAGTAAATATAATAAGAGTCATGGAATATTATAGATTTCTTCTTGGGAAAAGCTAAATATCAAAAAATGTTTATTATTGTAAAAGCGGATATTAAGATAGAATTTACAAACTCTGCTAAGTCGTGATTTGTAAATACACAACATCATGAAATAGTGATTACTTCAAAATTCTTACCCCCCTTACCCGGAATATCTTTTAAATAATAATCTCGGCAAGCTTTAAACCGTCTCTATAAATGATCATTCCTATTAAAATAAAACAGCTCATTCTATTAATTCTTCTGTTGATGATAGATATATATTCATCAGCACAGGGAAAGGCAATTTTTATAATAAATCATTTTCCGGAAGGTAAAGCAGGAACTGAAAAATCAATTTTTTTAGCCGGTACATTTAATAATTGGAATCCTGCTGATACTGCTTTCAGATTTAAGCGGAATAATAATAGATATGAGTTATCGGTCTTTTTACCCTCCATAATTAATGAATTTAAAATTACCAGGGGATCGTGGGATCAAGTAGAATGTACAATTAATGGCCAAGCTGTTAAAAACCATATTATTAAAGTTAAAAAAGATACTTTAATATATTTAAGTGTTGCACAATGGCAGGATAGCTTTGAAACAAAACCTAAACTTCATACAGCCAGTAAACAGGTAAAAATAATTGATACGGCATTTTACATTCCCCAGCTTGACCGCAAGCGCAGAGTCTGGATATATTTGCCAGAGGGGTATGAAAATTCAAAAAAGAGCTATCCGGTTATTTATATGCACGATGGTCAGAACATATTTGATAATTATACTTCCGGGTATGGGGAATGGGGTGTAGACGAAGTCCTGGATAGTTTAAATAATATTAAAAAGCCAATGGCTATCGTAGTTGGAATAGATCATGGAAATGAAAACAGGTTTACTGAATATAATCCGTATTTAAATGAGCACTATGGAAAGGGGAGAGGAGATGATTATGTAGATTTCCTGGCAAAAACCCTTAAACCCTTTATTGATAAAAATTACCGTACACTGGCCGATGTTAAAAACACTACCGTTGCAGGAAGTTCCATGGGTGGCCTTATTTCTTTATACGCCTTGGCAAAATACTCTAAAACGTTTGGTGCTGCCGGAGTATTTTCACCAGCGTTCTGGATATCGCCCGAACTATTTAATTATATTTCATCTAAAAAACTAGCTTCATCACGCATCTATTTTGTTGCCGGTGGTCTGGAAAGAGATACCATGGTTCCGGACATGCTGCGTATGTATGAGATATTATTAAAGAAAGGGCTAAGTCCTAAAAACCTTTATTCTAAAGTATGGGATGACGGGGCACACAATGAATGGTTTTGGCGTAGAGAATTTCCTCATTTTTATAACTGGATATCCAAATAATGCGTATGAAACTATTGATAAAATTATCTGTTGTTTATATTTAGCCTCAATAATAATACATAAAAAAATGATTGTTGACCTCCGCAGTGATACTGTAACCAAACCGGCCCCCGGCATGTTAAATGCCATGATGAACGCTAAAGTAGGTGATGATGTTTTTGGTGAAGACGAAACGGTAAATGCTCTTGAAGAGAAAGCTGCTGACCTGTTTGGAATGGAAGCTGGTTTATTTTGTCCCTCGGGGACCATGACCAACCAGATTGCTATTAAATGCTTTACCAATCCTATGGATGAAGTTATTTGCGATGAAACAGCCCATATCTATCGCTACGAAGGCGGCGGAATTGCCTATAATTCAATGGCCTCTGTACGCTTATTGTATGGAGACCGGGGAAGGCTGAGTGCTGAATTAGTGGAACAGAATATAAATCCCGATAATATTCACTACCCTAAAAGCAGTTTGGTTGTTTTAGAAAATACCGTAAACAGGGGAGGAGGAAGCTGTTATACTCTGGAACAAATTGAACCTATTTATCATTTGTGCCGCTTAGAAAAACTTAAACTTCATTTAGACGGAGCACGGATTTTTAATGCTCTTATAAAAACAGGAGATCAGGCTAAAGATTACGGACAATTATTTGACGGAATTTCCATTTGTTTATCCAAAGGCTTAGGAGCGCCTGTTGGCTCCGTTCTGTTGGGAAGTAGGGAAACTATTATAAAAGCCAGACGAATCCGCAAAGTATTAGGCGGAGGAATGCGACAGGCCGGGTTTTTAGCTGCAGCCGGAATATATGCTTTAGACCATCATGTTGACCGTTTAGCAGAAGATCACCAGCATGCACAAACTTTAGGATCAGTATTAAAAGAACAGGCTTATGTTAAAAGCATAATGCCTGTGGATACTAATATTATCATTTTTGAACTGGATGCAAAATACCAGGCCGATGAGTTCGTAGAAAAATTAAATCATCTGGGTATAAAATGTAATACCTTCGGAAAACAGATGATACGTTTTGTAACACATCTTGATATTAATTCCAGGATGATAGACTATACTATAGAAACTTTGAAAAAGATACATTAACAGCAGTATTCAATTAGATTTAATGAAGAAAATACTTGTAGCAAACCGCGGAGAAATTGCTTTACGTGTGATGCGTTCCGCCCGTGAAATGGGTATAAAAACGGTTGCTGTTTATTCTGAAGCAGATCGTAATGCCCTCCATGTTCGCTATGCCAATGAAGCCATTTGTATAGGCCCTGCACCCTCTAATCAGTCTTATTTGGTAATTGATAAAATTATTGATGCCTGTAAAAAAACCGGCGCAGATGCTATTCATCCCGGTTACGGATTCCTTTCTGAAAATGCTGCTTTTGCCCGTCGCGTTAAAGAGGAAGGTATTATATTGATCGGCCCATCACCCGAAGCAATGGAGATAATGGGTAATAAATTATCTGCGAAAGCCGCAGCATTAAGTTATCAAATTCCAATGGTTCCGGGTACGGAAGAAGCCATCACCGATATAGCGGAAGCAAAAAGAAGAGCAGTTGAAGTTGGTTTCCCAATATTGATCAAAGCTGCGGCAGGGGGCGGCGGTAAAGGGATGCGCATTGTTGAACAGGCAGAAGATTTTGAAGAACAAATGGACCTGGCTGTTTCTGAAGCAACATCTGCTTTTGGCGATGGTTCTGTGTTTATAGAACGCTATGTTTCTTCGCCCCGGCATATTGAAATACAGGTTTTGGGGGATAACTATGGCAATATTGTTCATCTTTTTGAACGCGATTGTTCCATTCAGCGTAGGCACCAAAAAGTAATTGAAGAAGCGCCCTCATCTGTTTTAACTCCCGAGATAAGGGAAAAGATGGGTAAATGTGCGGTAGATGTAGCCCGTTCCTGCAATTATACCGGCGCAGGTACCGTAGAATTTATTCTAGATGAAAATCTGGATTTCTTCTTTTTAGAAATGAATACCCGTTTACAGGTAGAGCATCCGGTAACAGAAATGATCACAGGAGTTGACCTGGTAAAAGAACAAATAAAGATTGCAAGAGGAGAGGAGCTTAGTTTTAAACAGGAAGATCTTAAAATTATCGGCCATGCACTGGAGTTAAGGGTTTATGCCGAAGATCCCGCTACTAATTTTCTACCGGATATAGGCACTTTACAAACCTATAGAACACCAAAGGGGCCCGGCGTGCGAGTTGATGATGGTTTTGAAGTGGGTATGGAAATACCCATCTATTATGATCCTATGATTGCTAAGCTCATTACCTATGGAAAAGACCGTACCGAAGCAATTGAACGCATGCTGCGTGCTATTGATGAATACCAGATCAGCGGAATTGAAACTACCTTAAGCTTTGGAAAATTTGTCATTCAGCATGAAGCATTTGTTTCAGGCAATTTTAATACACACTTTGTCAATAAGTATTTTACCCCCCATGTATTACAAAATGGAAATGAAGATGAAGCCCTGA
>JBASZP010000512.1:0-3289 GCA_049660965.1 Daejeonella sp.
GGACTATAATGCCTGGGGCAATAAATACCCGCCATTTGATCTGGATGATGTAATTCCGACCCTTATTGCCAGACATTTTAATTTGCCGGTAGCCCATCCGGGTATTGTGATGGAAGGAGGTTCGGTAGAGTTTAATGGGAAAGGAACGATATTAACTTCAACTTCCTGCCTGTTAAATGAAAACAGGAATCCGCACTTGAATAAACAACAGATTGAAAAATACCTGTCAGATTATTACGGCATAGACCAGGTTTTATGGGTTGAAGAAGGAATCATTGGCGATGATACGGATGGACATATTGATGATACCGTTCGTTTTGTGAATGAAGATACGGTTGTTAGTGTGGTTGAAACAGATACAAAGGATGAAAATTATCAACTGCTCCAAAGCAATTTGAAAGCCCTCGGCAAAATGAGATTATTGAATGGCAAACAGTTAAATGTGATCGAATTGCCCATGCCGGATGCAGTTGTATATGATGGTGTACGTTTACCGGCATCGTATGCTAATTTTTACATCAGTAATAAACATGTGATTGTACCCACATTCCGGTGTGATAAGGATGATATAGCCCTGAATATTATTTCTCAAAGTTTTACAGGCAGAGAGGTTGTTGGCATAGATTCAACAGATATTATTTGGGGTTTAGGAAGTTTTCATTGCTTGAGCCAGCAGGAGCCGGCTGTTTAAAGAAAATAGTTGCCCGATAATTGCTTAGTAAAACCCGATGACAGAAATTGAAGAAGTTTTAGAAGAAACCGGATTACGTTATATGACAGATTCTGTCCCGGGAATTATCCGTGAAAAGGTGCGGGAGAAATTCATTTATCTTGATAAAAAACAACAAGAGATTAGCGATTCTAAAGTTTTAGACCGTATTAAAAAGCTTGCTTTACCGCCTGCGTGGAAAGATGTCTGGATAGCGGAAAAACCTAATGCACATTTACAGGCTACGGGAATTGATGAGGCTGGGAGAAAACAATACCGTTATCATAATGAATGGAGTAAAACAAGGAATGAAACTAAGTATTTCAGGTTGCTGGAGTTTGGAAATAAACTGCCTGAATTCCGTAAGAACATTGCAAAAGATCTGCGCCGTAAAGAACTCGATGAGCGAAAAGTATTGGCCATTTCGGTTAATATGATGCAGAAGACTCTCATCAGGGTGGGAAATGAATCTTATAAGCAGCTATATGGTTCTTATGGATTAACAACCTTAAGAGATAAGCATGTCAAAATTGAAGGCAGTCATCTTAAATTATCTTTTAAAGGGAAAAAAGGAGTATATCATGAGATCGACCTGAATGACAGGAACCTGGCGAAACTCGTTAAGAAATGCCGTGATATTCCCGGGCAGGAATTATTTCAATATTATGCTAATGGCGGCGAACGGCGTTCAATAGACTCAGGGCAAATTAATAAATACATTCGCGAAGTAACTTGCTGTGATTTTACAGCTAAAGATTTCAGAACCTGGACAGGTACACTCCTTACTTTAAAAAAGCTTGCTGAACATGAATATCATGATAAAGAGAGCTTGCGCAAAAAAGTAATCGTGCAGGTTATTGATGAGGTTGCTGTAAAACTGGGGAATACCCGTGCAATTTGTAAAAAATCTTATATCTATCCTGCTCTTCTTGAGAACTATCTATCCGGCGACTTAATGCCCTTTCTTAAAAAGATCACAAAGGCAAAAGATATCATCGGAGAAAAAGGTCTTAATGCAGATGAAAAAGTATTGTTAAGTTTTCTAAAAGATCAACGAAGAAAAAAGCAGTTAGCTAAAGTTAAATAAGGCCAACCTATTTTGTTTCTTTCTTTTTATTTCCGGAATTAACCGGTTGTTCACTATTCTCTCTTTTTTTGGCAATGTTTTTAAAATCAGCTTCTTCTTTAGTATAAACCTCGTCTTCCTTTTTTAAAACGGCTTTGTCATCATTTTTATGATCACGGATGTTCTTTTGAACAGAATCTTGTGGTTTAAGTTTCTCGGTTTTTTTACTTTGATTATTCATTTCCTGACTATTTGAGTGAGTGTTTGTGATATTAGGATTTTAATGTGCAAAACTCCTGCCATAAGTTATTTTTTATACTGTTTAATTCTGCCAATTCAAATAACTTTGCACTTTAAATTAATAATATGAGAATAGCCATTAATGGTTTCGGCCGTATAGGGAGAATTAGCTTACGCACTTTACTTCAAAAAAGTGGAATTGAAGTTGTTGCTATCAATGATCTGACCGATACCCAAACTCTCGCCCATCTTTTTAAATATGATTCTGTTCATGGAGGTTTTAATGGAACAGTGAATTTTAAAGAAGACCAATTAATTATTAATGGCCGTGCAATAAAAGTTCTTTCAGAAAAAGATCCCGCCAAACTCCCCTGGAAAGAGTTAAATATTGATCTCGTTATTGAATCTACCGGTAAATTTCTTACCCGCGAAAAGGCAAACCTGCATTTATTGGCAGGGGCAAAACAAGTTATTCTTTCAGCCCCCTCACCAGATAAAGATATTCCAACTGTTGTTTTAGGTGTGAATGACCAAAACATCAATCTTCATACAGAAATTTTATCCAATGCATCGTGCACAACTAATAATGTGGCGCCTATGGTAAAAGTATTAGATGATCATTGGGGAATTATTGATGGTTATATTACTACCGTTCACTCCATGACGGGTGATCAAAACCTGCATGATGCGCCGCATAAAGATTTGAGGCGGGCAAGAGCCGCATCAGCTTCCATTATACCAACCAGTACAGGCGCAGCAAAGGCAATTACCAATATTTTTTCGCATTTGGAAGGTAAACTTGGCGGAGCTGGTATTCGTGTCCCTGTTTTGAATGGTTCGCTGACAGATTTTACCTGTATTTTAAAGAATAAAACCTCTGTGCAGGAAATTAATGATGCGTTTAAATCAGCATCGGAAGGGTATTTGAAAAACATTCTTCAATATACATCAGATCCTATTGTTTCCGTTGATATTTTAGATAATCCTCACTCCTGCATTTTCGATTCTCAGCTTACATCCGTAATTGGAGGTTTAGTTAAAGTGGTTGGCTGGTATGATAATGAGTTTGGATATTCCAGTCGCCTGGCAGATCTGGTAGAAAATATTGCAATAAGTAAATAATCAGTTATTCTCTATCTTTTCAATTAAAACTGATGATCAAATTTATAACAAACGAGCAAACCCTGCCTATACGCAGCCTGGTTTTACGTAATGCATTAGATCCTGAACTATGCCGTTTTGAAGGCGATGATGCTAAAGGAACATTTCATTTA
>JBASZP010000513.1:0-40568 GCA_049660965.1 Daejeonella sp.
ATGAATAAGTGTCTGAAATCTTTTTAACTGTTATTGCACTGAATTAGTTCTCAATTACACATTTAGGGTTCAACTTCCTAAACTGGCTTAGTTCATCCTTTTTTATTTTAGTATCTGCACATACCAAAGCCTTTAACTTTAATGAAAACAGGGGTTGTATTGATTTTATTTTTGTTGCACAAATATCCAGGTATTCTAAGTCGCCCAAGGAACTAAGCGGTTCCAGGTCTGTGGTTTTTGTACAATCCAAACGCAGGTATTTTAGTTTTTTCATTCCGGTTAAAAGCTTTGTATTACTAAAGGATGTACCAAAAAGCTCTAATTTTTGCAGGTTTATAAGGCCTTGCAAAGGAGTAAAATCTTTTAAAGGTATATGCCCTAAATTCAATGACTTTAATTGGGTTAATGATGTAAGACTGCTTATATCTTTTATTTGCGACCATAAGAGATTGATTTCCTTTAATAATGATAGGGATTCAAGAGGTTTGAGATCTTCCATTTCGGTAGTGCTCAAATCAACTTCTTCTAATTTTTTGAAATTTTCAAGCACCGAAATATTTTCTACATTAGTATCATTCAGACATAAATGTTTTAAGTTACTTAAGGGGTAAAGAGCATCTATCTGCTTCTTTTCTTCTTCATCAAAGATTTGATAAGGCGCATATAACCATAAGTAAGAAATAGCTAAAATTTCTTCCATATTAACCGCTTGTTTGGAAAGCCTTTCAAATTTCTTTTGAGAAAGTGTTTCATATGAACTAAAACAGGTATGCCAGCCGATTTCTTTTACATCCTGATAGGTAATTTTTTCTTTTTCCATTTCGGAGTGAACAAGTAATATGTCTTTCCAAAAATCAGATAATTTATCCCACCATTGTTTTAAATCATTCTGTTTATCTGTCATATTAATTCTGATAGTTATAAGTAATATCTTTTAATTTAATTGTGGGTATTCTATAATAAGAGTTACTATTCAAGCCCGTCAATACTAACTGCTACTTTGCCTTTAGCCACAATCATAGTTATAATCGCATCTGGGGTTAAGAATATTTTATTGGGAGCTAATTCCGTTAGTGAGCCATTTATCTTTACCCCTTTTACAGGCTGATAATTGGTTAAATAATTAGTCATGGTTTTTTGGCCTGTACTTAATTGTTCCGCAATAGAAAAAGTACAGTTCTGCTGAATTTTTTTAGCAATTAATCCGTGCGCAAGCCAGTTGCCTGCTTTTAATAATTTGTTTTTTGAATCCAATACAAAATCAACTCCGTCCAGATAAATCTCTTTTTTTACTGGGTTATACATTGGAGTTCCGGCAAGATAAAAATCACCATTAACAGATCCGCTCATATTTACAGCAACAATGAGCTTTCCGTCTTTTCCCCAGAGGTCTATTTTATTAACAGTAACCGAATGTTTGCCGGATTCAAATTTCTGACCTGCAAAATTCTTCTGCATTAAGGCGGCGGCATTAGTATAAGTAACCACGCCGGCAATACTGGCATTAAAATCATTCGCTATTTTATCATTACCAGATAATATCAAGGTATGCTTATCAAACTTTAAGGAAGGTTTTGAGTTTACTGATGTTTCCAGATAAGCTTTCATACCCATCCCTATGGTTATTTTTTTATTAGCAAGTGTAGTCTGGTTGGAGTAAATTTCTAAGGGCTGCATGGCAAACCAAACATGATAATCTGTATTTACCTCAACAGGTTTACTAACCTGTTCCAATGAGTTTAAGACATAGGGCTTAATATCAAATGATTTTGCAATGGCCTCATCAACCATTTTAGCCAGTTTGGTTTTAAAAACAGACAAAACCGGGTTGATCAAATAAGTAATAGGCATGTTTTTACCTGCTATAACAAGCGTTGGACTTTCTACCCAGTCTATTCCTGTAATTTGAGTAGTGGTAGTTAATTTCCAGTTTTTCATACTGGCAATTGCACTTATTTTTACTTTCCCGTTCAGGTTAAGTTCGCGGGTATCATGAGCAGACAAGCCCAGCTTATCTACCCCGTAACGTAATTTGGTCCATATTTTTAAGGGAAGCTCTATTTCCAGTTTACCCCCATTTTCAACCATTGAAATTGGCGCTTCCTTCCAAACCTTTAACATCACATCATCGTCTTCAATTTTATTATCTTCATAGATCAATCCGTTAAGGTATTTATTGGTTTGATTTTGTAAATCCGATACTTTAATTTCAATGGGAAGATTTACATACGAAATCTGTTTATCATATACTGTTTCAGAAATATAATTCGGCGCTGGTTTTAAGGCCGCAATTTTTGAGCTTGTGCTGCAGGATGCGAAAAATAAAATGAGAGAACCCTCAATAACGGAGTTTAAAAAATTAATTTTCATTGAGAGATTAACTTTAAATATGCCAGCTTATTGTTTGATAAGAGAAGAAACGCATCACTAAATTAAAGTATTTTAAATCTACTTTACACCATATTTTGTAGAATACCGCTTATATAGTTGTTTGTGTAAATTATCAAGATTGATGTTTCTACCCTGAATAAACGCTGTTTCCACTTTGTTTCCCATCATATCTAGTGCATCGCCATCAGAAATAAATAATGTGGCATCCTTACCTATCTCTAAACTTCCGGTTGTTTTATCAATACCCAAAATTTTAGCCGTATTTAAGGTAATCATAGACAGGGCCTGCTCTTTTGTAAGGCCGTAAGTGGCGGCTGTACCTGCTTCAAAAGGTAAATTACGCTGGCGCCAGTAGCCGGTTCCGGTTAAAGAATACAATACACCACCATCCTGCAATAATTTAGGGAGTTTGTAGGGTAAATAAACATCATCTTCTGTTCTGTCGGGTAAAGTTTGGGTTTCTACCAAAATTACAGGTACCTGGTTTTCGCGTAAAAAATCTGTAAGCAGGTAAGATTCTCCTCCTCCAACAATGACAGGTTTTATACTAAATTTCTTAGATAATTTTACCGCGAGTATAATGTCTTTAGAATTGTTGACATTAATAAAAAGCTTCTTACTTCCGTTAAATAACCCTTTCATGGCTTCAAAACGGGCATTTACTTCTTCGGGTTTAGGCAATTCTGAATAGGCTTTAGCTTCCGTGAAATACTTATCCAGATCTGCCAAAGCTTTTTGATAAATATCTTTTTGTTCCTGCATTGCTGGCTGCTCAAGACCAGCTAAACGGAGTACAGGCCAGTTGAGATGAACAGCGATATCTTTCTTGTAAGCCGCATCTTCCCAGTTCCAGGCGTCTAAAACCACTACGGATGACTGGCCGGAAATTAAACCTCCGTCCGGTGTTGGCTGTGCCATTAATATTCCGTTCGAGCGAACGGTTGGAATAATTTTCGAATCGGTATTATAAGCAATTATAGAGCGTATATGCGGATTCACTTCTCCAACATCGCCCTCATCATCTGTTCCTTTAGCTCCTGATGCTACCTCAATTAACCCGAGTGAAGTTACCGGTGCAATAAAACCCGGATAAACTTGCTTTCCGTTTGCATTTATTATTTCGGCAACCGGGTTTGACGGGGCATTGCCTTCGCCAATAGCCGTAATTTTACCATTATTAAAAGTAATATATCCTTTATTAATTACCTGTCCGTTACCTGTGTGGATGATTGCGCCGGAGATAATGACTGGTTTTGATTGTGGTTTTGCCGGTAAAATACCCGCCTGTCCAAACGCGAGTGTTACGCCAAACAATAATCCCGCAAAACTTAAAGTATATTTTTTCATTTCTGTAATTTTAATTTTTTAGTTTAATTCTAAACTTCCTATGGTTTCGCATTCATACAAGCGTTGTTTCTGCGTAGCTGGGGTTTGTGTCGCTTTCCCGCTGCCTTTTGCCTCTATCATTTTTTGAACTAAACGGCCTTGTTCAGTTTTTAAAGCTTTTTGTTTTTCGGCATCAAGGCTTAAATCCCAATAAGCTATTCCATCTACAAATGTTTTTTCGGCAACAGCGTAAACAGATAATGGATTGGCAGACCATAAAACCAGGTCAGCATCTTTCCCTGCTTTTATACTTCCAACACGGTTATCTATATGCAGCATTTTGGCAGGATTTAGCGTAACGAGTTTCAAAGCATCCTCTTCGGTCATGTTTCCATAAGTAATGGCTTTTGCTGCTTCCTGATTTAAACGACGGGCCATTTCTGCATCATCTGAATTAAACCCTGTTAATACTCCCACCTGGTGCATTAAAACCCCATTGTAAGGAATGGCTTCCGCGACTTCATTTTTATAAGCCCACCAGTCAGAAAAAGTTGAACCGGCAATGCCCCGCTTAGCCATTTTATCAGCAACTTTATACCCTTCTAAAATATGGGTAAAGGTGTTGATCTTGAAACCCAGGGAATCGGCCACATGCATCAGCATATTAATTTCCGACTGCACATAAGAGTGACAGGTAATAAAACGTTTTTGGTTTAAAATTTCTACCAGTGCATCCAATTCTAAATCACGACGGACATTATTTCCTTTAACCGCCCTAGCCGCTTCGTATTCTTTTGCACGGGTAAAAGCATCTACAAAAACCTGCTCTACTCCCATACGCGATTGCGGAAAACGGGTATTGCCCGGTATCTGGAAATTGCTTTGCTTGACGTTTTCGCCCAAAGCGAATTTGATAAACCCATCACTGCCTTCAAATTTCAATTCTTCGGGAGTTTTGCCCCAGCGAAGTTTAATTAACTGAGTTTGTCCGCCAATTGCATTTGCAGAACCATGCAGAATATGGGATGTGGTAACACCTCCAGCTAATTGACGGTAAATATTAATATCCTCAGAATTAATCACATCTGCAATTCGCACTTCTGATGTGACAGATTGTGCACCTTCATTGATCCCGCCGCTTCCTGCAATATGTGAATGCTCATCAATTATTCCGGCAGAAAGGTGTTTACCTGTTGCATCAATTACTTTGGCATTAGCCGGGGCTAAATTTTTACCGATCGCTTTAATTTTACCATTCTCTATCAGTACATCTGTATTAGTAAGTTTACCCTCTTTTTCATTTGTCCAAACGGTTGCATTTTTAAATAATAGGGTTTCTGCTTTTGGCGCTTCCGTATTTCCAAATGCAACAAATGGATAAATTACCGGACCAATTGCCTTATTGGTAGATGGCGTTTCTTTTTTAGGCTGATCTTGAAATGCTTCTTTAAATGTGGCTGACCATTTCCCGCTTGTCCCATCCGGATCAGCCGATTCTCCTCGTAAAGTAATGGGATTAGCAGAAGTGATATATCCGCTTAAACGAACCGTTCCGGCCGGATCTTTCTTCAGATCAAAGTATAAACTGGTTAAATCTCCGCTACGGATAATTGTTCCTTTTACTTTAACGCTATCAGCACCTGTACGTTCTATAGTAGCATCATAGCTCCCCAGTGTTCCACCAATTTTAAGATTAAGGGTGGGAATTCCATCCACGTTTAAAGTATAAGTTCCGCGTAGATCAGTTACATCCATTTTAGATACCACGAACTGGCGGCCCTGTACCCAGTTCTCATAAATAATATTCTCTTTTTTAAATAAATTGTCGGATGTAATAATGAAATTGGCCAGTTTTCCTTTACTCAGGGTTCCAACCTGGGCGCCAACCCCAAGCATCTCTGCCGGAATTTCAGTTAATGATCTTAAAGCCTGGCTTTCTGTTAAACCATTCTCAATGGCCAAACGCAGGTTAGGCCAAAACTCTTTTACAGGACTTTCTAAGCCCGAAGATGAAATAGCAAACTTAATCCCTGCTTTTTCCAGTACAGCAGGATTAGTTGGCGCTAATTCCCAATCTTTCATTTGCGCAAAACTTACATTACGGGCATCCGCCGGATCTTCAATATCATACGGTTTTGGGAAGTTTAAAGGAATAATGAAACTCCCGCCTGTAGATTTTATATTTGAAATTCGTTGGTATTCTTTTCCGTCGGTTTTAAAAATATATTGCTTGCCAAATTCATCCCCAATTTTATCAGCACGTAAAACGCTCAGCACATCACCAGCCTCAAAAATTTGTGGAATATTCTGCGTTTTATTAAACTCATCCAATGAAATATTGTATTCCGATTTTTGATTTTTATACCAGACCGCATCGTAATATGTTTGGCGAAGCAAAGAGATAGAGCCCATTAATGACGATGGGTAAGTATTATTTGAACTTCCTTTACTGAAAGAATAATGGGCGGCAACCTGGTCTTTTAATACCACTTCGTTAACGGGACCTGTGCCAAGTGTTAGAACCGCTGAAGTTCCGCGGGCAATACCATCACGGCTTATAGACTGCACCGTTCCGAAACCATTTTTCTTCAACTCTTCCGCTTTTTTTGTATCCACACCAAAAACAGACCGGACAGCTGTTTCGGGCCTTATAGCTTCATTCCAGCCATAAGCGCCTGTTTTTGTGGTAGTAAATATATAACCTCTTCCGCCACGAGCACCACTTTTTGGCGCTTCGGGAACACCATAAGAAGTAAAAGCATCAACCAAAGAGGGATAAATATATTTACCCGCTAAATTTACAATTACATAACCCTTCGGGATAGTAATACCTGCGCCAACAGCTTCAATCTGCTGGTCTTTTACTAATAACACCCCGTTATTAATCGTTTGAGTCGAGCTAACAACAATAGTTGCATTTGTAAAAGCGTATAAACCCGGCCGTTTATCATACGAACCATTAACGGGATAAGTATCCTGTGCAGATACCTTTATAAAAACAAGCAGAACAAAACAAAAAAGTAAAATTTTCTTCATTATTTATCAGATTTTAAAATTCGAATTTAGTTTTTAAATAAGAGGCGACCGAAGTTTAAGTGAGTAACTTTGTTGTTACCTTTAAATAAAAACTATTTCTAAGCCTTGGGAACATAAAAAATAAACTGAAGTATCAAACGGAATAATTGGGATGCTTTTCTTTATTTTTGAGAAATTAAACACCCACCAGCATGTATAAATTTCTAAAAGAACTTCACTCCGGTTTTCGTTACGTTGTATTCCTGCTTATCGTTTTGGCATTGGTACAGGCCCTTATCGGATTATTTGCCAAAAAACCTTATACAGAAACCAACAGGAAGATCAATCTTTTTGCCATGATCTCCGTCCATATCCAGTTACTTTTGGGTTTAATCCTGTATTTCTACAGCCCATTTGTAAACTTTAGAAATATGGGCGCAGCTATGAAAGATGCTATGATCCGTTACTGGACAGTAGAACATTTGGTGATGATGATTTTTGCCATGATATTAATTACTGTTGGTCATTCACGATCTAAAAAAGCATTAGATTTATTTAAACACCGTTCTATTGCCATATATTATGGTTTAGCCATTTTGGTTATCCTGGCTGCTATTTATCAAAGCGGCCGCCCCATTTTGGGTATGTAAATAATGACTGTTTTAGTAATAGACAATTACGATTCATTTACATTTAACCTGGTGCATCTTTTAAATGAAACCGGTCATGAAGCAAAAGTTTGGCGCAATGATGAGTTTGCTTTGGCAGATGTGGCTTCTTTTGATAAAATTCTGTTATCACCCGGCCCCGGCATACCCTCAGAAGCCGCATTACTTTTAGATGTGATCAGGACTTATGCTTCAACAAAAAGTATTTTAGGCATTTGCCTGGGTATGCAAGCCATTGCAGAAGTATTTGGCGGAGAATTGTATAATCTAGCGCATCCGGTTCATGGCAAGGCTACTCCACTAAAAATCACAGACGAAAAGGAAAGTTTATTTTTCAATTGCCCGAAAGAGTTTAAGGTTGGGCGATACCATTCATGGGCAGTATCAGGCAAGAATTTGCCAAAAGAAATACGAGTAACCGCTACAACTGCCGATGGCGTAATTATGGCATTAAGCCATATTCATCTGGACGTAAAAGGAGTTCAGTTCCATCCCGAGTCGATATTAACAGAATATGGTAAAGAACTGATGCGAAACTGGCTAACTAATTAATAAAAGATCGGGTCGGAAGCACGTTGAATCGCTTCGGTTACTCATTGAATCGAATCGGAAGATCATTGAATCGAGTCGGAAGGTCGTTGAATCGCTTCGGTTGGTCGTTGAATCGAGTCGGAAGGTCGTTGAATCGAGTCGGAAGGCCGTTGAATCGCTTCGATTACTCGTTGAATCAGGTCCGAAGGTCATTGAATCGCTTCGGATGAGCAAAATATCAACGCGGAAGGTCAAAAATACGCCCGGTCAGTCAAAATATTGACACGGTTTGTCAAAGGACTGCCTGCAATCCGCTGTAAGAGAATCGTTCTGCTTTACTTTAGAACAGCCTAAATAGTTTATTAATTTACTCCATTCACAGTTCAACAAACTTATATCTTTGTAGCTGTTATTATATTCTATGCCCAGACAAAAATTTTTTGAAACTGCCATAAAACCCGAGAAAGTAATATTAGTGGGTATTATTGCGCCCGGAGAAACAGAAGAACAAACACAGGAGTACCTGGATGAACTGCAATTCCTGGTAGAAACAGCCGGAGGGGAAACCATAAAGTCCTTTACCCAGCGTATGCAAAGGCCGGACCGTGCTACATTTGTAGGTACAGGTAAATTAGAAGAGATCAACGCGTTTGTAAAATCGGAAGAAATTGATATTGTAGTTTTTGATGACGAACTATCGCCTTCGCAATTGAGGAATATTGAAAATGAATTGCAGGTTAAGATATTAGACCGTAGTAACCTGATCCTGGATATTTTCGCCAAACGTGCCCAGACTTCCCAGGCTAAAACCCAGGTTGAACTGGCCCAGTTACAATACCTGCTTCCGCGTTTAACCCGTTTATGGACCCACCTGGAGCGCCAAAAGGGAGGTATTGGTATGCGTGGTCCGGGTGAAAGCCAGATTGAAACAGATCGCCGGATCATCTTAAATAAGATCACACTGCTTAAAGAACGCCTTCGCGAAATTGATAAACAGAATGAAACTCAGCGTAAAAATCGCAGTCAGCTGGTGCGTGTAGCTTTAGTGGGGTATACTAACGTGGGTAAATCAACCATTATGAACATGATCTCAAAATCTGAGGTTTTTGCCGAGAATAAATTGTTTGCAACATTAGATACTACTGTTCGTAAAGTGGTAATTGAAAATCTTCCCTTCCTGCTTTCAGATACCGTTGGTTTTATCCGCAAATTACCACATCATTTAGTGGAGTGTTTTAAATCTACATTAGATGAAGTTCGTGAAGCAGATATATTAATTCATGTAGTTGATATTTCGCATGATCATTTTGAAGACCAGATTATCACGGTAAATGAAACCTTAAAAGAACTGGGTGCCATTGATAAACAAATAATTACCGTTTTTAATAAGATTGATGCATATAAACCTGCAGATGAAGATCCGCAGGAAGAACAAAAACCCTTAACGCTTGCGGATTTTAAAAATACCTGGATGAGCAAACATAATAGCCCGGCTATATTTATTTCAGCCTTAAACAAAGAAAATATAGAAGAATTCAGAGCCCTGCTTTATGAGAAAGTAAAAGCTATTCATGTCGCCCGTTTTCCGTATGACCAGTTATTGTATTAGAGTTCGGTCATTTTAAATCAGTAAACATCTCTTATACTATGTTCAAAGTATTCAATCATTCTAATTTTTAGTTTATTTGCATAATACCTGTCATTATCACGTTATTAATCATTATGGAATCAAAACGTCAACAGAAATTTGCCGGAGTAATACAGAAAGACCTGGCCGAAATATTCCAGCGTGAAGGAATAAGCTTATTGCCAAATGTACTGGTAACCATTACCAAAGTAAGAATATCGCCGGATTTAGCTTTGGCACGTATTTATCTTAGCTTTTTTAATAGTACCAACACAACATTAGCATTAAATACTATTAAAGCACATGCCGGTGAAATACGCTACAAATTAGGTAACCGCATTAAAGACCAGGCCCGTATAATACCCCAGCTGGAGTTTTTTGTAGATGATACCAGCGATTATGTAGAGCGAATGGATAAACTATTTGATAAGATCAGCAAAGAGCCACGCCAGCCCGAAGAGCCGGAGGAGAAAAATTAATCAGGATGAGGGTTATCAGGGAGCCGGTTAATTTCTATACTCATTTAATACCCGCAATACTTGCCATACCGGCCACATTATTATTAATTTTTCGTGCAAATAGTCAGATAGAATACACTGCTGGCTGGGTTTACGGTATATGCACCTTTGCTTTATTTGCTATCAGCGCCATGTATCACGGTTATCCCAACACCGAAAATGGAGTACGTTTCTGGCAAAAATTTGATCATTGCTGTATTTACCTGATGATAGCCGGTTCTTATACTCCAACCGCTTTACTGGTTTTTGATGGCTGGTTAAGCTGGACTTTATTTGGTATGATCTGGACCATTGCTTTTGCAGGCTGTGCATTAAAAATTTTCAACCGGCTTAAACATAACGGAATATCCCTGGCTATTTACATTTCAATGGGAGGTTTAATCATCCCCTTAATGAAGCAGATGAGCGATAAATTACAGTTCTCGGCCATAATATGGATGATTTTAGGAGGAGTGTTTTATATTGGCGGAACCATTTTCTATTATAAAGACAAACCCATGGGTAAATACATTCATAGCCATGAAATATGGCATTTTTTCGTAATTGCCGGCGCTTCATCACACTATATTTACAACTACTTTTATTTGTTTTCATGAGCGCTGATCTCGCTTTAAGACTTAAAGAATACCTGAAAAACCACCCTGAAGAAATTAGTCATGTGGTTAATTTTAACAAAGGATCAGATCGTTTACACCCTTTTGATTTCACTTCTGCTAATACTGATCTAAAACCCGAGATAATTGCAAACACGAATTTGTTTTCTGAGTGGATAGATCAGCAGATTAAGCAAAACAATTGCCTTTACGGGATTGGGGGATACAATGAACACCGCACTTTATATGCACGCAGTAATTTATTTGATACTGCCGAAGAACCACGCCGGCTGCATTTAGGAGTTGATATTTGGGGAAAAGCCGGAACCCCTGTTTACTGCCCGATCAATGCCAAAGTGCATAGCTTTAAATTTAACAATCACTTTGGAGATTATGGCGCAACCATTATTTTAGAACATGATCTGGATGATTTAAAATTATATTCTTTATACGGTCATTTGAATCTATCCAGCTTAGACGGTTTAAAGAAACAACAATACATCCCCAAAGGAAAACCATTGGCTGAGTTTGGTATTGCTGAAGAAAACGGACATTGGCCGCCTCATCTCCATTTTCAATTACTATTTAATATGCAGGGCTTTGAAGGAGATTATCCCGGCGTTTGCAGGTTTTCTGAACAGGAAAAATATCTGCTTAATTGCCCTGATCCTCAAGTGATCTTAAAAAGTAACTTTCAAGAGATAGTATAGCAATTCAAAAACTATTCAGCGCCAAATCTGCAACCTGTTCACCTACTAAACTTCCAATAGCAACACCCATTCCGTTGCAACGTACGCCACAAAAAATATCTGGTTCCAGCTCCTGTATAATTGGTTTTAGCTGATCGCCAAAGCCCATTACTCCGCTCCAGCGTTGTTCTATTTTTACTTTTCTATTGGGGATAATTACTTCATGAAGCATTTTTTCAAGAGAGTTTTGAACGATATCTGTTATACCCGCCTGTGTTGTTCTTTCTGTTTCAAAATCTAAATTACGTCCGCCACCTAATAGAATTCGGTTGTTTATGTTCCTGAAGTAATAATATCCACGGTCATAATGAAATGTACCTTTAATTTTTAATCCGTCAATGGGTTCAGTGATTAAAACCTGTCCCCTTCCGGGTTCCACATTTAATTGGGGATAGAAGCCAGAAGTAAATGCGTTTGTTGTTAGGATCACTCTCTTTGTAGAGAAATTTCCCTGGTTTGTTTCCAATGTTATTTCAGTAGAATTACGATGGATCTTTTTTACAGAGCACGTGTTAAAAACACTTACACCCAAGCCCTGCACTTTATACAGAAATGCAGTCATCATTTTACCTGTGTCAATCTGCGCTTCGTACTTGTTTTTAATTAATGTGTCAATTCCTCCTAATTCAAATTCTGCCAATTTGGAACGATCAACAGAATAGATGTCAGATTTGCCAATAATTGGCTTAAGGAGATGATTAAAATAATCTATCTTCTCAACACATAAAGCAGAGAAAACAGCATCCTCCTTGCGGAAAATTTCATACCCGTTCCATTGCTTAAAATCCAATGCATCATCTCCCAAATTTTTTCGGAGTTTTGCTAAACCTTTCCATCGCATTTCTACCACTTGCAAAAATTCATCTTCGCTCATGCTTTCCAGTTTATCTAAACCCTCTGAAATAGAACCAAAGCATGCAAAACCGGCATTTTTAGTGCTTGCGCCTGAAGGTAAAAAGCCTGCTTCCAGCACTCCGATCTTTAGTTTAGGTTGGCTTATTTTTAGATGTAATGCTGTACTTAAACCAACTATACCGCTTCCAACAATTAACACATCATAACCGGATAAGAATGAGCTTTGCTCCCAATATGAAAAACCTTGTGTCATGTCGTTTAAATTGGATTTTTGAGAATATCCACAGTTAAGGTTAAAGTATGGGGTTTATATTATTAATAGCTGTTATTGAGGACAATACATTATAGGATCATTGTATTGTTACTGTTAGAATTAATTCAGTAAAAACTCATTACCGAAAAATAAATTTAAGCCCGGAAGTTTATAATGATTGTAATATCTCCGCTAAAAACGTTTAATTTAATTTATAGGGGGCAATTAAATAAAACTCGGGAATATTTACTTTAAAACGTTTGCCATCAACCACACGTTGCATTTCGTATGATCCTTTCATACTACCCATATCTGTTTTCAGGCTGCAGCCTGAAACATATTCATGATTATCTCCCGGCTCAATAACAGGTTGCAAACCAACTACTCCTTTACCATTTACCTCCCTGTAAGAACCATTTGAATCGAATATTTTCCAGTAACGGTTAAGTAATTGAACACTATAATCAGAGAGATTTTCAATATTAACCTTGTAAGCAAACATAAAATGCTCATTTGCAGGATTTGAATATTCGGGCTGGTAAATAGTTTCTACCGTTATTTTAACCCCGTCAGTAATTTTAGTTGCCATTGAGCATAAATTTTATTGAGTTAATACTACCATTTTAAAACCAAAAGCTAAGCTAATTCAGTTTCAAAATGTTCATTAATTTCTTCAAGAACATCTTTTATGTCTTGTATGTTTTCCAGCGATACCAGTTTCATACGATATTCTTTGAAATTCGGAATCCCTTTAAAGTAATTGGAATAATGTCTCCTCATTTCAAAAATACCTGTTTTTTCGCCTTTCCAAATAATTGACTTTTCTAAATGTGTTTTGCAGACTTCTACTCTTTCACTAATTGTTGGCCCGGGTAAATGTTCACCCGTTTTAAAGAAATGCTTAATTTCTCTAAAAATCCATGGATAACCAATGGCAGCACGGCCAATCATGATACCATCTACTTCATATTCCATTCGCCAATCTGCCGCTTTCTCTACCGAATCTACATCGCCATTACCAAAAATTGGAATTTTAATTCTTGGATTTCGTTTTATTTCACGTATCAATTCCCAGTCAGCACTCCCTTTATACATCTGCGCCCTGGTACGGCCATGAATGGTAAGAGCTTTAATCCCTATATCCTGTAAACGTTCTGCAACTTCATAAACGTTTTTTGTATGATCATCCCAGCCTAAACGAGTTTTAACAGTAACGGGCAAATGAGTGGCTTCAACAACTGTTTTGGTCATTTTTACCATCTTATCAATATCCTGCAATAAACTTGCACCCGCTCCACGGCAGGCTACATTTTTTACGGGACAACCATAATTAATATCAACCAGATCCGGGTTCACGGCCGAAGCAATTATTGTTGCTTCACGCATGGTTTCAATTTCACTGCCAAAGATCTGTATCCCGATAGGACGTTCATATTCAAAAATATCAAGCTTCGCACGGCTTTTTGCCGCATCTCTGATTAATCCTTCAGATGAAATAAACTCCGTGTACATCATATCCACACCGTTCTTTTTGCACACATAACGGAAAGGCGGATCACTCACATCTTCCATAGGCGCCAATAACAGCGGAAATTCTCCTAAATCTATATTTCCAATCTTAACGGACATTAGCTATCTTCAACGCACTAAAATGCGGTTTTATTTTTAGACCGTAAAATTACAAATAATTACCCACCATGTCCCAATACCCGTCAGCAGAACGTCATCCTTTTGTATCCATGTTATTATTGCTGATGCTTGCATTAGCCGGAGCTATTGTTTTTACAATTATTGGATTGGCCATTGGCGGAGCGCTTTACGGAATGAAACCGATGCTTGAAGGTTTGGCTGGCACTCAAACTAATTTAAACCTGTTAAAGTTAATTCAAATCTTTTCCTCTACCGGGATGTTCATTTTCCCTGTCTTGCTTTTTGCCCGTATGCAAAGTAAAAGATGGATGGATTATTTAAAACTCGACCGTTTTTCAATGTTCCTGTTACTACTTACTATATTAATTATGTTTAGTTCCATGCCCATACTGGAATGGAGTACAGAATTAAACAAAAGCATGAAACTGCCTGGCTTTTTAAAAGGTCTGGAGGATTGGATGTTCAACCAGGAAAAACAATTAGCCGAACTAACCAAACAACTGCTTAGCATGAATTCTATAACTGATCTGTTAGTAAATTTACTGATGTTAGCTGTTATACCCGCTATTGGCGAAGAACTGTTTTTCAGGGGAGGTTTACAACAGCTTTTTAATAAATGGTTCAGAAACCATCATGTTGCAATTTGGTTAACGGCTATTATTTTTAGCGCCATACATTTGCAGTTTTACGGTTTTTTACCCCGCATGCTTTTAGGCGCATTATTTGGCTATCTCTTTGTTTGGAGTAAGAGTTTATGGCTGCCAATTCTGGCTCATTTTATTAATAATGCAAGTGCTGTAATAATAGCCTATATTTATCAGCGAAAAGGAATTCCATTAGATAAACTTGACCAGGCCGAACCCATAAAATGGTATATTTATCTGATAAGCTTTGTAAGTGTAAGTGCCTTACTTTGGTTTTTCTATAAGCAATCTTTAAGGCAAAAAGTACAAACTGCAGAATTACCGGATGGAGACTGATTGGGTTAAAATTTACACCTCACATGATTTTTATAAATCTGAATTGGTGCGACAGGTACTAATAGAAAATGAAGTAGAAGCTGTAATTATGGATAAACAGGGCTTTCCTTATCGTATTGGCGAAGTTGAAGTTTATATCCATCAGAATGATTTCCAAAAAGCGCTTGAAATAATTATTAAAAATGAATTGTAAATGAAAACAAGGGCTATAACCGGGTTTTTCTTTGTGGCTGTAATGGTAGCTTCCGTCTTATTGGGCGCTTATGCCTTTACCCTGTTTATTTTAGTTCTTTGCGTATTAGGCGCTGAGGAGTTTTACCGATTAGTAAGTACAGATGAAGTAAAACCTCAAAAGCGTTGGGGATTAGCTTTAGCTATCAGCATTTATTTACCCCTTAGTTTACACTTTTTTAAAGCTGAACCTTTAAAATATACATTAATAGCTATTCCTATTGCTGTTTTGGTTATTGTAGCAGAACTATACCGGAAACATAAATACGCTTTCCATAATATAGCTTATACTTTTTTGGGAATAGTATATGCCGTAATTCCCTTTTGCTTTTTTTATGCCATAGCTTTTAATGACGGGATGTATTCGGCTCATTATCCTTTAAGTTTTTTAATTCTGCTTTGGGCAAATGATACAGGTGCCTATTTATTTGGTACAAAATTAGGGAAGCATAAATTATTTGAACGCCATTCGCCTAAAAAAACATGGGAAGGTTTTGCGGGCGGTATGATCAGCAGTTTAGCCGCTGCTGCTATATTAAGTATGTATTTTAAAGAATTACCCATCATACATTGGCTCTCTCTTTCATTAATTATTGTTATTGCTGGCACACTTGGCGATCTTTCTGAATCAATGCTTAAACGAAGTCTCTCCAAAAAAGATTCCGGCACCTTATTACCAGGGCATGGAGGTTTGCTTGACAGGTTTGACGGTTTACTATTGGCTGCTCCGCTGGTGTTTGTATATTTACAATTTATCAAGGAGCTATAATCTGTAGTTTAATTATTAATTTTACATCCCAAAAAATACAAGTATTTTTTATTTTAAAAAGATTCGCAAAATAATAATGTTTTAATGGAACAAACAGTTAACACAGAAGAAGAAAAACCCCAGCCAGTTCCTGTTAAGAAAGACCGCTCCTTACTTTACTTCGGTATTGTTATGGGTTCAATAGTTATGATTATGGGTTATCTTACTTTTTTTGATGTGAACTTGGAAAATCTCTTTTCAGGAGAAGAGAATGCCAATAAAACTATTGAAAAGAAATCTGACCTGTTGAAGAAGAATTCAAACATGACCGATGAAGAGGTAAGAAATTCATTGATTAAGTTTATAGGATCATTTTATCACGATCAGCGTAAGGGTTATTTTGATCCGCCCAGTTATTTTTCAAGTATTACAGAAACCTATTTTAATTACCATAATTTAACTTTCAGGCGTTTGCTCGAATTGCATCACAGGCGTTTGAATGATATGCTGAACTTAGACCAAAAGTGGATCGCTTCAAGCCTGGAATATAGCCGAAGCGGTTCAAAACTGGTAGCTACTTACTGGATGCAACTGAGTTATTATAAGCCTTCCAGTCATAAACAGGAATCAGGCGATATAAAATATGAAATGATCATTGATGAGAATGGTAAAATTAACTCCTTACGTGAGGTGGAAACTAAAAACTTTAATTCTTATCATGTTATTACACAATTAGACACTTCAGCTACGCAAACAGTTACTACCGGAACTGACCCTAATTTAAACTCTGCAGAAAACACCGAAAACAAGGATGAAAATAAGGTTTATGACTTGGGTACGGTGCGTGTTGCACCAGAGTACCCGGGCGGGCAAAAGGCCTGGGTAAAATATGTGGCTTCTAAACTAAAATACCCAGCCTCAGCTCGTGAGAGTAAATTAGAGGGCAAAGTTTATGTCAGCTTTATTGTTGAGAAAAATGGCGATCTCACTAACCTGGAAGTAATTAAAGGGATGGGTAACGGTTGCGATGAAGAAGCTGTCCGCCTGTTAAAATCAGGACCGATATGGAAACCGGGAATTATTGACGGTAAGCCGGTAAGAACTTCGTTTACGTTACCCGTTGCTTTTAGTTTAGCTGAATAAGCCCAGAATTTGTAACAAATCGCTTCGGTTTAGATTTTAATGGACTGCCTTTAAGTGGTATACTATTCTTCCTTCAGTTTATCCAGGAATTTTTTTACTTCTTCTAATTTGCTGAGCGGAGGTTATAAACGCATTTTATGGTATCATCATTACAAATGAGCAGGGTTATTTTACAGCGGGGAACAATTAAGGACAAAATAAAGCCCTGCCTTGTTAAACAGGACAGGGCTATGATGCTCTATTACATTTTAAATCCAACTTCAAAATGGAAAAATAATCTTAAAATTACCTGAAAGTATAGCCTAATGATACATTTACAAACCTGTAAATGCTGCTACTATTATCAGGCGGCTGGTTTTTTATAATGTACCCGGGAGAACTCAACTTAATATTAATGGCATTTTCATTTTTTAAGGGTATCAAATAACCTATATACTGTGTAGTACCTAAAAATACCCTGTCTTTTACAATGGATACTAAACTGGGACCAAATCCTAAGCCGATATATAAATTATCTGCAACAGTTGTATCTTCTTTGTTTTTAAGGATACGTTTGAACAACGGAACAGGAAACCACATGACATCAACAGCAAGTTTAGTTACATTAAAATTTTGAAAAGCTTCTTTTCCCCTATTAGCCTGGTAAGACATATCTGCCCCCAATTTAACAGACTTTGAGAGCGAAAAATGTATGGATCCGGCTGCTCCTGCTCCGATATTCAGATTATTGGAGGCTTCTCCAACAGGGATGGACAGGCCGGGATTAAGCTGGATAATTATCTTTTCTTTTTCCTGTGCCCGGATCATGTTACTATTAAAAACCTGGGCTATAATTAACAGCGTAACTAAATAATTGAATTGCTTTTTCATTTTCTGTACATTATATAGATATGAAATACTTCTTTATATAATAATGCTAAATTTTCTGTACAAACATTAGTAAAAATCTCAAATAATCACAAAAAATAGTTGAGTTTTTCTAAAAGATTTTCTTTCAATCCTCTGTTGCTATATTGGTTGAAAATATAGCGCCTCAAATTTGGTATTAACTCTGCAAATAAATCTCTAACTCTTATTCCATCGTAATTTAAATCATGAAATTAACCGGTATTTTATTGTCTTTATTCTTATTATTGAACTGTGGGAAAAAATCAGCTGATCCTGAAGTGATGGTAGAAAGCGGGGCTTTAACTTATCTCGCCCTGGGCGATTCGTACACCATAGGCGAGGCTGTTGAACAGCAGAAGTCGTTTCCTTATCAATTAACAGAGCAGTTAAAGAGCAAAGGGTTAAGTATTGCCGCACCCAAGATTATAGCCAAAACCGGCTGGACCACGGACGAGTTACAAAACGCTATAAAAGCCGAAAACATTAAAACAGATTTCGATTTCGTAACCTTATTAATCGGCGTAAATAACCAATATAGGGGCTATTCTCAAACAACTTATCGTAAAGAGTTTAAAGAATTACTGCAAACGGCTATTTTTTTTGCAGGTAATAATAAGTATCATGTTTTTGTGGTTTCTATACCAGATTGGGGTCTCACTCCGTTTGCTGCGCAAAATGGCCGGAATGCAGCAACAGTTGCACAAGAAATAAATGCTTTTAATGCGATTAATAAAGAGGAAACCCTGGCTTTGGGGATTAGTTATACTGATATTACCCCGGCATCAAGAAATGCAGCCGTAGATAGGGAACTTATTGCGCCGGATGGTTTGCATCCTTCGGGTAAAATGTATTTGGACTGGGCAGTAAATGTTGCGCCTGCTGTGGTAAAGGGTTTGAAGTAGTTCTAATCTGCTTTAGAGCTTATATAATTATAATCTGCTATGATGGTCCTTAAAAAATCCAGTTCATCCATTCCCTTTGGTAAAGTAACGTTAAGATGCTTCATAATTTTTCCGGCCATGGCATAAACCAGGTTGTGGTTAAAGGTTTTATAATAAGTAATTAGAACTTCGTGGATCAGCTCTATATCCCTGTCTGTAAGATGGGCTGCATCATCAAATACGGGCGTATATTCTTGCGCCGCGGGAGGATGAAAAGCAATGTGATGAAATTGTGCACGTGGAACGGTTTTAATTACCGTAGTTCCGGCAGCCATATCGCCAATTCTTTGTCCTTTATTGGATATCAACAAACAAATTAAACCAGCCAGGTTAGCGGTTAACGCGAAATCTATCAGCCTGAATAACCAGCGCATAAAGTATTGCCCTATTGTTGACTGGGCGCCATCCAGGCTAATTACTTTTATTTTCATGATTTTTTTACCAATGCTTTGCCCGTTCATAAATATTTCGCAAAGCAGATCGTAAAAAACATAAGTAAGCGCAAAAACTATAATGAGTATGATGCCGAATATTTCTTTAGAACCTGTCCCCCTTGCCACGCTAGAAAGTATGATAAACAAAAAGAACAATACAATAAATATCCCATAGTCTATTAAAGCAGCAACAATACGTTCTCCTAAACCTGCAACGGGGTAATCAATATCTATATGCTGGCTGGTATGTACTTTAACGGTTTCCATTGGAAGCCAAATATAGTATGGAAGTTTAATTTTTTATTATAAAATTGAAATTTGTGTTAATTTTAACGGAATTTTAACCGGAAACTAAATTCTATGAGAGAGGCTTTGTTTGTAAAACAGAATTCCGAAAAATGGAAGGGCTATGAGCATTTGAAAACAAATAATCCGGATGAGCTGGCTAAACGCTTTATTGATATTACCAATGATCTGGCTTATGCCCGGACGTTTTATCCTCAATCTCAAACAACAGCTTACTTAAACGGCATCGCATCAGTATTGCACCAGGCTATTTATAAAAACAAAAAAGAGAAAAGCAGTCGTTTTGCAGAATACTGGAAATATGAATTACCTGTTTTGTTTCATACTTATTGGAAGCAATTGTTTTATTCATTTCTTTTTTTTGTTATCTCTGCTACTATCGGCGCTGTTTCCGCCAAATATGATGACACTTTTGTAAGGTTAATAATGGGCGATGGTTATGTAAACATGACGAATGAGAATATTGCAAAAGGCGATCCGTTTGGGGTTTATAAACAACAGGGCGAGGTAAAAATGTTCTTTCGCATTGCGGCAAATAACACGTATGTTAGTTTGTTAATGTTTGCCAGTGGTGCTTTGTTTTCCATAGGTCCGATTTATCATTTGTTAAAGAATGGTATCATGCTGGGCTCTTTTGAATATTATTTTTTTAGTAAGGGCCTGGGCATAGAATCCATCCTGGTGATCTGGATACATGGAACACTGGAAATTTTAGCCATCATCATTGCCGGAGGCGCAGGTTTGGTATTGGGGCATGGCTTGCTCTTTCCTAAAACTTATACCCGTTTAATCGCATTCAAAATAAGCGCTAAAGACGGAATGAAGATAGCCCTGGGCATTGTACCTATTATATTTTTAGCCGCTTTTTTCGAGAGCTTTATTACCCGGCATACTGAAATGCCAATATGGTTAAGCATTAGTATATTGGCTGGCTCATTCATTTTTATGGTATGGTATGTAATTATCTACCCCATTCAACTAGTTAAACGCAGTCAATTAATTTAATATAAATATGATCAATAAAGTAGAATTTAAAAAAGCCCGTGAGTTTGGCGAATTAATCAGTGATAGTTTCCTTTTCATTAAACAAAATTTTAAGCCTCTTTTAAACGCTTTTTTTTACCTGTGCGGGGTTTTTATGGTATTTGGTATAATCAGCGCTGTGATGCAACAAATGCAAATGGCGGGTGTGATAAGAAATCCGTATTCCATGTATAGCATGAGAGGGCTTTCTGCACTGTTCGGCTGGCGATATGTACTTGTTATTTTATTTTCAATGCTTAGTCATGTAGCACTTTACCTTACTGTGATCAGTTTTGTGGCTTTATATATACAAAAGGGCAATATAGCGCCAACTGTAGAAGAAGTTTGGGTGTATTTTAAATATTATTTTTTCAAGACGTTTGGGAGCAGTTTCGTAATCGTTTTATTTATGATACTTTGTTTTGCCTGCTGTATTATACCGGGCATCTACGTTTTCCCTGCTATGTCTCTTTTTTACCCGGTGCTGATTATAGAGAATGGTACCTTCAGTTATTCTTTTAAACGTGCCTTTAAGCTGTTAAAAGAAGAGTGGTGGGTAACCGCCGCGGTATTACTGGTGATTTGGATCATTACCTATATCTTTATGACGATTATATCTGCACCCGCCCTTGTACTTGGTATGATTAATACATTTACAGGTACTGAAAAAACTCTTTCCAACATCTATGCAATAGTACTTGCGGTTTCACAGTATTTAGCCTTAGTATTTATAATCATTCCTGTAGTATGTGGTACCATGTGTTATTTTAATTTAGTAGAACGTAAAGAGAATACGGGCTTAATGAGCAGAATGGACTCTTTAGGAAAAGATAAAGACAATCTTAATCCTGTTTCGGAAGAATATTAAGAAAATGCGTTTATTCCTGTTGCTTTTTGTTTTTTTAGGATCAGTAAATGCCGGGGCTGTTGCCCAGCCGGATACCGTAATTGTAAAGAAAACTATTACTTTAAAAACAGACACCAGTAAAATTACCATCCGCAAATTTGATGAACGGGCAATAAAAGAATACAGCAGGCAAAAAGATTTTATTTATGATGATGTAAAGAATCCCCCAGGAAACGAAAGCCTTTGGGATCGTTTTTGGCGCTGGCTTGGACGTTTGTTTGAGCGTTGGTTTGGGCGTTCAACGGGGAAACCCTGGAATAATCCCTTCTCCTTTGAATTTGTAAAGTATATTTTAATTGGCGCCGTAACTGTATTGGTTATTTTTATCATTATCAAATTAGCTGGACTTGATCTAAAAATATTTTCCAAAAAATCTAAAAGTGCAGAAGTTCCGTTTTACGAAGCCCTGGAAAATATACATATCATCAGTTTTGATGATGAAATAGAAAAAGCCATACAAAATTCAAACTACCGCTTGGCAGTCCGTCTGTTATATCTTAAAACCCTGAAGCATTTAAGTGATAAAAATATCATAGACTGGAAACCTGAAAAGATTAACCAAACCTATATCGCCGAAATAGAGAATGAAGATAAAAGACAACAATTCAGCATACTAACCCGCCAGTTTGAATATGTTTGGTACGGCGAGTTTTTTATAGATAAAGAGAACTTTAATCAAATTAACAATTCCTTTCATCAGTTTAATTTAAAAACCGCATGAAAGAAATAAGAGTCTATTTGCTCATTAGCGCTGTATTGTTAATTGCTTATTTGCTGGTTCAATACTATGAGCCAAAACCTACCAATTGGGCTCCAAGCTATTTAAAGGAAGATAAAATCCCTTTCGGAGAATATATTTTACACCAGCGTTTAAAGGATATAATGCCTGGTACACGCATAAAAGTATCTGATCTGCCTGTGTATAATACTTTAAAAAATAAAAAATACCGTAAAAGCACTTACCTGATTATAGCTTCGGAGGTTAAGTTTGATAAACTTGATTATGAGCAACTGGTTAAATTTATGAAAAGCGGCAATGATGTTTTTATTGCCGGCAGGTATTTAGATCAAAATCTTGAAGATACCTTAAAGTTACATATTAGTGAAATTTATCCATACTACATACAAGGTCAAAACAGTGATTATCCTGTTAATTTTACCAATCCCGCATTAAAGTCCAATAAAGATTACTTATTTGATAAAAACACAGGAAGCAGTTATTTTAATAAAATTGATACTGCAAGAGCCACAGTACTGGGTACCAACCGGAATGGTTTTGCAAATTTTGTGAAATATAAGTTTGGCAAGGGCGCTTTATATGTTATGCCTAATCCGCAAATATTCAGTAATTATAATTTGTTAAAAACCCAAAGAGCGGAATATGCCGCCAAAGCCCTGTCTTATTTATCCCCGGGCGGAGAATTGATATGGGACGAATATAATACCAGGGGGAAGGGTGAAAGTCAGTCTATATTACGTGTTTTCTTTAAACATAAGGAATTACGATGGGCATATTACATCGCTATTTTTAGTTTGCTGTTTTATGTTTTATTTGAAGTGAAACGCCGGCAGCGAATCATCCCGCTTATTGACCCTTTACGTAATACATCCGTTGAGTTTGCAGAAGTTGTAGGCCAGGTTTATTACCAGCAACGCAATAACAGAGATATTGCGGAAAAAAAGATCAGTTACCTGCTGGAATATATCCGCAGTAAATACCGCTTAAAAACACTTGATCTGGATGATGAATTTATAGAAATCTTAATTAAAAAAACAGGGGCTGCGGAAGAAACAATCAGGCCGCTTTTTGTGGACATACAAACAATACAAAGAGGAGAAATGGTCAGCGATTCACAGTTGATCAATCTCAATAAATTAATTGAACAATTTTACAAACAAGACCAATAAATATGGAACAGGAAATGTTTAACCAAAGAACCGATTTAAGCCAGTTGAATACTGCCGTA
Organism: Daejeonella sp.; assembly: GCA_049660965.1. GTDB lineage: Bacteria > Bacteroidota > Bacteroidia > Sphingobacteriales > Sphingobacteriaceae > Daejeonella. Next base: position 23,745 of record JBASZP010000513.1, read on the forward strand.
GAAGAGATCAGGCAGACTTTAGGCAGCATCATTGTAGGACAGAAAGATACGATAGATTTTTTAATTGCCGGCCTCCTGGCCGATGGGCATATTTTATTAGAAGGTGTCCCCGGAGTGGCGAAAACACTGAGTGCAAAACTAATGGCCAAATGTATTTCGGCAACATTTTCACGTATCCAGTTTACGCCCGATCTGATGCCGTCGGATGTATTGGGTACCGCGGTTTTTAGTCCTAAAACGGCGGAGTTTCAATTCAGGCAGGGACCCATTTTCGGCAATATTATTTTGGTTGATGAGATCAACCGTGCACCCGCAAAAACACAATCGGCTTTATTCGAAGCTATGGAAGAACGCCAGATCACGGTTGATGGCAATACCTATAAACTGGATGAACCTTTTATGGTTCTGGCTACACAAAACCCCCTTGAGCAGGAAGGAACTTACCGTTTACCGGAAGCACAATTAGACCGTTTCTTGTTCAAGATAGAGATTAAATACCCCTCGCTGGAAGAAGAGATAACTATCCTAAGCAACCAGCATCAGCAAAAAACAGATCACCAGTTAAAAGAAATTAAGCCTGTGTTGTCTGTTGAGCAGATCAAATCACTAAGAGCAACCATAAAAGCCTTATACGTAGAGCCTAAATTGCTGGAATATGTTGCCAGGATCACACATGAAACGCGTAATAATAAATCCCTGTATCTGGGCGCTTCGCCACGGGCCTCTTTAGCTATTGTAAACAGCGCCAAAGCAATTGCGGCCATGCAGGGCCGGGATTTTGTAACACCCGAAGACATTATTAAAGTAGCTGCTCCGGTACTGGCACACCGCATTATGCTTACGCCCGATAAAGAAATGGAAGGCTTAACAGCCGCTGATATTGTAGCGCAAATTATTAAGAAGATAGAAGTGCCGAGATAGTTTGCAATCCTCATAAAAATGAAGCGCTTTTTCAGACATTATTATCTCAACCTTTTTTTAGGTCAGCGGCTTTTTATAGCCCTTGGCCTTTGCGTAACTCTGTTTTTATTTTCTTTTTTTATACCTATTCTGGGCGATATTCCTTATTTCTGTTTTGGCATTTTAATCCTGTTAACACTTGCTGATCTGGTATTATTATACCGCACCGAACGGGGTATATTTTTACGCAGAGATGTACCCGACCGTTTAAGTAATGGCGATGATAACGAGCTAAATCTATACATTGAGAGCTTTTATTTATTTCCGGTCAATGTGGGTATTATTGATGAGATCCCTTTCCAGTTTCAAAAACGTGATCTGTGGTTTACTACCATCCTCAAATCGCGGGAGCAAAAAACAATACGTTATATTTTAAGGCCAACCAAACGGGGCGAATATGAATTTGGCCTGACCCGTATATATGTTCAGTCGCCCCTGGCCTTAGTAAGCAGAAGGTTTAACATTGGTCCGGGTAAAATAGTGCCTGTTTATCCTTCCTTTTTAAAATTGCGACAGTATGAGTTAATGGCCATATCTAACCGGTTAACTGAAATTGGTATTAAAAAGATCAGGCGGATTGGACATAGCATGGAGTTTGACCAGGTAAAAAATTACGTTGCCGGCGATGATTACCGGACAGTAAACTGGAAAGCCACAGCCCGCAAAGGCGATATGATGATTAATTCTTATACTGATGAAAAAGCACAGCATGTATATTGCGTAATTGATAAATCACGGACTATGAAAATGCCTTTTGAGGGTTTAAGCCTGCTGGATTATGCCATCAACGCAAGTTTAATATTGAGCAGTGTGGCTTTGGTAAAAGAAGACAAAGCCGGGCTAATTACCCTCGCAGAAAAAACTGGAAGCATTGTTCCGGCAGACCGTCGCCCGACACAGCTAAATAAAATTATGGAAGTGCTGTATAAAGAGAAAACACGCTATCTTGAAACAAATATGGAAGCTTTGTACACCAGTATCAGGAGTACATTAAAACAACGCAGCCTGGTTATTTTCTTTACCAATTTTGAAAGCATGTCCGCACTGGAAAGACAGCTTCCGTTTTTAAAGCGCATTGCTAAATTCCACCTGTTGTTAATTGTATTTTTTGAGAATACAGAACTACGGTCTTTAAGCGAAAAGCCTGCCGCGGATGTGGAGGGTATATACATTAAAACCATAGCAGAAAAGTTTGCTTATGAGAAAAAACTGATGGTGAAGGAATTGAGTAAATATGGTATTTTAAGCCTCTTAACCCCGCCGCAACAACTAACGGTAAACGTTGTAAACAGGTATTTGGCCCTTAAGTCGCAGCAAAAGATTTAAAAGAAGAGCATCTGCTCTTAATAATGGCATTGTAACTTAGATTGAGACCTGAATAGATAAATCCATATTTTTGTAATAGAAGTTAAATAACCTTGTCGTTTATTTATATTAAATTTGTTTGGAAAGCAAGAAGAATCATGTCAGAGAAAGCAGATCATACTAAAAGGTTATTCGCCGATTATGATAAAGCAGAGTTGGATCTGTTGAAAGAAGGATTGAACCGGTCTTATAAAGAAAGATTTCAAATGACTACGCTTTTGTATAAAATACAGCAAACTATGCAAAAAGCCTCTATAACCTATAAGCCATTTATTAATAAATAATTCTGTGGATATTTTTGATGAAGAAATATTAAAGTTTTGGCGGGCACTCCAAAACAGCTTTGTCAGGTATATTATGGTAGGAGGTTATGCAACTAATTTACACGGTTATCAACGCTACACTGGCGACCTTGATATCTGGATAGAAGATACCACCTTAAACAGACAACATTTAAGAACTGCTTTTGTAGTATGTGGCATGGGAGATTATCCTATGTTAGAACACATGCAGTTTGTTCCGGGATGGACCGACTTCCGCTTAATTAATGGACTTCGTTTGGATATACTAATTGAAATGAAAGGCTTACAGGGATATAGTTTTGATCAGTGTTTACAAATGGCTGCTATTGCAGACATTGAAGATGTAAAAATTCCTTTTCTGCATATAAATCAATTAATTGACAATAAAAAAGCCGTAGATCGCCCCAAAGATCAAATTGACGTGATTGCTTTGGAAAAAATACGTAAATTTAGGGATGATGAGGATTAACTTTTTGCCTGTTGCGCCCACTCGTCTTGTATGATTTCAATTTTCAAACACAGCAGGGTCAGACCATAAGCCAATTTCCAAATTCTGAAATGTTTCATCTTTTTCAGCGTCTGGTACATGTTAAAGAAATGCATAAGGATTCGATGATTACATCAAACCCAAGTCTTTTTTATAAAGACTAAACCAAAATAACAGCAACCTTCAATGCAAAATATAAAGGGTAGACAATCTCCACCTGCAGAAGATAGATATATTATTATTCCTCGTTCAGCCGGTCCAGGTATTTCTTAACCTCTTCCAGTTTGTCTAACGGAAGGTTTTTAATTCTTTGATTGATATTTCCGGTATCCTCCTTCTGTCTCAGCTTTTGTAAAGGATGTTTGCTCAGGTCAGCAGGGCCTTCATCCGGTATCCACACAAACAGGTCATCAATAGTACAGTTAAGGGCCAGGCAAATAGTTTCCTGGTGTTTAAAATTAATAGACTTTACCGTATTGGTTAACAGGCGGCTTGCAATGGTGGGGTTAATTCCGCACTTCCTGAGAAAAGACCACGGTTTTTCTATCCCCTTGCTTACCATGATCTGCTGAAGATTTAATTGTAACATCGTATTCCTTTTATAGTTTTAATTGATGATCTAAAATAAATATAAATTAGCTAAAAAGTGAAAGTAAGATAATAAAAAGTGAAAGTAATTATAAAAAACGAGCGAGAAACTATAAAAAATGAGCAAGAAACTATAAAAAACGGGCAAGAAACTATAAAAAACGAGCAAGAAACTATAAAAAACGAGCAAGAAACTATAAAAAAATAGCAAGCAACTATAAAAAATGAGCAAGAAACTATAAAAGATGAGCAAGTAACTATATAAAATGTGCAAGCAAGCTTTAATAGCCATTAAACATAGTAATAGAAATATTAAAATAAATAAACCATAGCAGATAAGCCGAATAAGTTCATGGTATATTTTATTATGAAATTATAAATACAGCTAAACTAACCTTGACAAATGAGAGGGATTGGTAGCTTAAACATAAAAAAAGGCTGAAATTGATTAAGCAACTTCAGCCTTTATAATATTAAATCTGTGTACTGTTCAGATCTATTTGTTTGATCCGGATCCTAATTTTACATCATAAAATTTGGGTTCATACTTCATCATCGCTCCTGTAGATGCGTCTATGATCCAACCTACCAAACCCGCAAAATTTAAAAGCGCAATGGGATGAAGAGTCGTTTTTGGCTGAAAGGTTGTTGGTTCAAAACCTGCTTTTTTTAAGGTTATTGATTGTCCGTTAAAGCCCTTTTTAAGCTCAATGGCTACAGGTGTTGTTCCTTTTGCAATTCCGTCTACCTCAACGGTTGCCCCGGGTGGCGTTGAATTGATCTGTACTGTTTGTTTTGTTCCCGTAAATACTGTTGCACAACTTGTTAAAAGTAATGAAACCGCCAGGGCTGAAACTGATAGGATTGTTTTCATTTGTTTTGATTTTTAAATTAAATTTTCCTACTCGTCAGGCTTTTCGGTATCGCCCCGTTTTTTTGGTCTCTGGCCTCCAATTTTAAAACAACCTTACTGCAAAATCTCTGCCTATTATTAAAACTTCCTTTATTATTAGCTAAATATTTATTGCTTTATTACACCTGACTTTAAAATTTGTTAACTGTTGGGTTTTAAAAATATTTCAAATAGGCCTTATATGTGTAAATGATTGGGTAAATTAATTAAAGGTAAACCCACGCCATCATTATTAGAGAAAATAAAAGATTATCGGATTTCTTTACCCTTTCTTCTCAATAACAGCCATGGCCATTCTTATTTTATGATAAGGAATACTTTCGTTTAGGTAATCGAACACAGGTTTCATAGCTTTGGTTTGGCCAACAGCATCAATGGCCTTTCTTACTTCTTCTACTTCGGCCCAGCTTACAAATTCATCCAGGCCGGAAATATTCCCCCGCTGGTATAAATAAGCTATATGCGAATAAACCGTTTGTATGCTGATCTTGCGTTGTGCGGCAATTTCTTCGGGGTTTAAACCCTGTTGGTATAATAAAAGCGTTTCGCGGTAGGTATCGCCTTTTTGTTTTTTAGACGGGTTTTCGCCTAAAAAATCAAGGATAGCGTCTAAAAACGCCTGGCCGTAACGGGCAAATTTATGCTGGCCCACTCCGGGGATATGAAGCATATCCTCCGCGGTTTTGGGTTTATCTGTAACCATGGCCTGCAGGCTTGCATCGCTAAAAATAATGTACGCGGGTACATTTTCTTTAATGGCAAATTCACGCCTTACATTTCGTAAAGCATCAAACAATTCTTCCTGCGTAGCAGCGGCAGGCTTTGTTCTATTTTCGCGGGAAGCTCTTTCTTTTGGCGGAATTGTTTGTAAAATGGTCAGTTCAATTTTCTTTTTACCAAACAGGATGTCTGTGCCTAAGGGAGTAATTTTTAAAACAAAGTTTTCATCGTAAGCTATTTCGAGCACACCCACATTGAGCATTTGCATCAGGTAACGCTGCCAGTCCATAGCGCTCATATCGGCGCCTGCGCCATGGGTTTTTAGCTTGTCGTAGCCGGCCTCTAGTATTTCTATCCTGCGGGAACCACGCAGCACATCAATAACCATTTGCGCCCCTTCTTTTTCGCCCATACGGGTAATGGCGGACAGGGCTTTTTGCACCATAATAGTTCCGTCAAAATGCTTACGCGGATTTTTGCATACATCGCAATTGCCGCAATTCTCTTCGAGTGTTTCCGAGAAATAGTTTAACAGAATCCTTCTGCGACAGGTGTCCGCTTCGGCGTAATGCTGAATACGCTTGAGCTTTTCGAGGTTAATTTCCGCCTGTCCGCCTTCGCTGGCGAACTTATTCAGCATGATCATATCCGCGTAGCTGTAATAAAGTATGGTTTCGGAAGCTAACCCATCCCGACCGGCACGGCCAATTTCCTGGTAATAGCCTTCCATATTCTTAGGCATGTTGTAATGGATCACCCAGCGGACGTTTGATTTATCTATACCCATACCAAAGGCAATGGTGGCACAAACTAAAGCTAATTCATCATTAATAAAATCTTCCTGAACTTTTGCCCGCTCATCAGAACCCATGCCGGCATGATAGAAACCGGCATTTATACCCGCCTCTTTTAACTTCCCGGCTAATTCTTCGCAGGTATTACGGCTCAGACAATAAATAATTCCGCTTTGGTTTGGCCGGTTGTTTACAAAATCAATGATCTCCTGCGTCTTTTGCTTGGGTTTAATACCAATGCGCACATCAAGGCTCAGGTTTTTACGGTCAAAGGATGAAATAAACAATTGAGGGTCGCGGAGATGAAGTTGTTTGCTGATGTCGCGGCGGGTCACTTTATCGGCAGTAGCGGTTAAAGCGATAAAGGGAATATCGCTAAACCTGTCGCGAAGAAAACCCATTTTAGTGTATTCAGGCCTGAAATCATGCCCCCAGGAAGAAATACAATGGGCTTCATCAATAGCGAAAAGCGCTGGTCTTGTCCTGTTGGTGATCATTTCCAGGTCTGTCAGCAATTTTTCAGGTGAAACATAGAGCAGTTTAATTTCCCCGCGATTGCAGGCTTCTAAAATTACTTCCTGCTCATTAAAGTTTTGTGTGCTGTTTAAAAATTCGGCAGAAATCCCGTTCGCTTTTAAAGCGTCCACCTGGTCTTTCATTAATGAAATAAGGGGCGAAACAACGATACAGGTCCCGTCCATTAACATGGCCGGAATTTGAAAGCAAACTGATTTTCCGCCACCGGTTGGCATCAGAACCAGAGCGTCTTTTTTAGCTAATACATGCTCAATAATTTCTGCCTGTTGCGGCCTGAAACTATCAAAACCATAGTATTTTTTTAAAATTTCTTTCGCCTTAGCAATCATCAGGATCTGTTTACTTCTTCCAAATAAGATTGTAAGATAATAGTGGCTGAAATAATATCCAGGCGTTCTTTATTGCGCCTATCTGATTTTTTAAAACCACTTTGTGCAACAGTTGCCGAGGCCATTTTTGATGTAAAACGTTCATCTGTTGTTACCACGGGTATTTGCGGAAAGTATTTTTTTAAACTGTTTATAAACCCTTTTACATGTTGTGCAGACCGGGAAGGGGTTCCATCCATTTGTTTGGGTTCTCCAACTACAAAAAGTTCTACCTGTTGGTTAACCAGGTATTGTTTTAAGAACTCGATCACATTTTTTGGATGGATGGTATCCAGTCCGGTTGCAATAATTTGCAGCGGATCTGTAACGGCAATGCCGATACGTTTGGTGCCATAATCAAAAGCGAGGATACGCATTTGTTGGTATTGAGATGTGAGAATTGAGATATGAGAATTGGAATTTCATTGTAAGTATCTGAATATTGTTTGCGTTTATATCTCAATTACTTTTTAATGAATTCCAGCCCTGGGCTTTAATTTCATGTACTTTGCCGGATTTTGAAATTAAGTTACACCCGGCAGATGGTTCGGTAATATGCCCGATGATGGAAATATCGGGGTTGTTTTTTATCTTCTCAAAATCTGTTTGTTTGATGGTAAACAGCAATTCATAATCTTCGCCACCGCTTAAAGCACAAACGGTTGGGTCTATTCCAAAATCACGGGCGGTATCATAGGTCATGGGGTCAATCGGGATTTTCTCTTCGTACAGATTACAGCCTTTTTTTGATTGTTTGCAAATATGTAAAACTTCGGAAGCCAAACCATCCGAAATATCGATCATGGAGGTTGGTTTGATCTTCATTAATTGGAGTGTTTCTATAATATCTTTCCTCGCTTCTGGCTTTAGTTGGCGTTCAACAATGTAATCTTTTCCTTCTAAATCGGGTTGTATATTTGGGTTTTCCAGGAATATTTGTTTTTCCCTTTCCAATAATTGCAAACCCATGTAGGCTCCGCCCAAATCTCCGGAAACACATAATAAATCGCCTTCCTGTGCACCATCCCGGTAGCAAATATTCTTTTCATCGGCAAAACCAATGCTGGTTACGCTGATTATTAAACCTTGTTTGGATGAGGTGGTATCCCCGCCTACTAAATCAATAGTGTACTTTTCGCAGGCAAGGGTAATTCCTTTGTACAATTCTTCTACAGCCTCCAGCGGAAATTTGCTGGATATACCTATGGAAACAGTTACCTGGCTGGCAGTACCATTCATCGCGTAGATATCGCTTAAATTAACCTGTATGGCTTTATAGCCTAAATGTTTAAGGGGAGTATAGGCCAGGTCAAAATGAATACCTTCCAATAGCATATCTGTAGAAATAAGAGTCTTTTTACCTTCAAAATTTAAAACCGCGGCATCATCGCCAATCCCTTTTAAAGAGGTTTTATTTTTTAGTTCTATATGTTTGGTTAAGTGATGTATTAAACCAAATTCACCTAATTTTTCTATTTCTGTGCGTTCCGCGTTTTCAAACATGTATTAGTTTATTAAAATTATAATCCAAGTTTAGCTGATATTTCCAGCATTCTGTTAATAGGTTTTTGGGCTTTTAATATCACATCCATGGGTACGGTAACTTCCGGTAATTCATTTTTTATACATAAATAAAGTTTTTCCAATGTATTGCGTTTCATGTGCGGACAATCATTACAGGCGCATAAATTATTTGGCGGCGCTGGTATAAAAACTTTATCCGGGCTTGATTTTTCCATCTGATGAATGATGCCGCTTTCTGTTGCTACAATAAATTCTGTTGCCGGATCATTAATGGTAAACTTTAATAACCCGGTTGTAGAACCAATATAATCCGCTAATTGTAAAACACTTTCTTCACACTCCGGATGGGCAATAAATTTAGCGTTTGGATGACGTTGTTTCAATTTTAATATCCGCTGCTGCGAAAATATTTCATGCACCATACAGGCGCCGTTCCATAAAACTAAATCTCTGCCGGTTTTTTTAGCTACATATTTTCCTAGATTTCTATCGGGACCAAATATTATTTTTTGCTCTTTAGGTAAACTCTCCACTATTTGTACAGCATTGGATGAAGTACAAACAATATCACTTAAAGCTTTTAATTCTGCCGTACAATTGACATAGGTAATTACTAAATGATCCGGGTATTTCTCTTTAAACCTGGCAAATAAATGTGGCGGGCAGCTATCTGATAAAGAACATCCGGCTTTTAAATCTGGTAATAAAACCTTTTTTGCTGGCGATAATATCTTTGCAGTTTCTGCCATAAAATGTACTCCGGCAAAAACAATTACAGCTGCATTTGTTTTCGCTGCTTGTTGCGATAAACCCAGGCTATCACCAATATAATCCGCAATATCCTGAATATCGGGTTCCTGGTAATAGTGCGCTAATACAACTGCATTTTTTTCTTTTTTTAATTTAGTTATTTCTTCAAACAGGTCCAGAGCCGGATCAATGGGTTCATCAATAAAACCTTTAATATTTAATTCTTCGAAGATATTCATTTGTTAACCCTTTTAATAAATACAATTTATTTTATATAAGAATCTTATTGTTTATTAGTGTGTTGGTTATGTTAAAAACTGGGCTTAAATTTATTTGCTAATTCTGTTTTACATTTGTTATTAACAACATTCTAACACTTAACCAATGCTATTCTCCTGATAAACAGTTATATCTTTTTTCATACTATTTTTTTCAAAAGTTATTTGTTTAGTTTTTATATGATCATAGAAAGTGGAGTACTCTCTTTTATAGTCTTAAAACTAATTCAAAAATAACATAAAACCTGCTTATTAAAATTATTTTTGAGCTTAATAAAAAATCATTCAACAAATATTTAGCGTAAATTAACATCTTTGGTATGTTTATTAACAAGTATATATTTTTAGTATTTATTAAAGGTTTTTAATGAAAGATATTGATTTTTTAGTTATTGGGTCGGGTATTGCTGGTTTAAGTTTTGCTATTAAGGCAGCTAAATATGGTAAGGTTTTAATAATTACCAAAGTTAATGAGGATGAAACCAATACGAAGTACGCCCAGGGAGGAGTCGCAGTAGTTGTTGATAAACAAGATTCCTTTGATAAACATATTGAAGATACTTTAATAGCCGGTGATGGATTATGTGATAAACGCATTGTTGAAATGGTGGTTAAAGAAGGTCCGGAAAGAATTAATGAAATAATAAAATACGGAACTTACTTTGATAAAACTAACCAGGGTGAGTTTGATCTGGCTAAGGAAGGCGGACATTCAGAACACCGGGTATTGCATTATAAAGATATTACTGGATATGAAATTGAACGGGCATTATTAGAACAAATTCATAGTAATTCTAATATAGAGATACTTAGTTATTATTTCGCAATAGAATTAATTACTCAACATCACCTGGGTGAATTTGTTGATAAAAGTTCAGATAACATCCAATGTTATGGTGTTTATGCTTTAAATACCGTTACTGATACCGTGGAAAAAATATTAGCTAAAGTAACAGTTATGGCATCGGGCGGTGCAGGGCATGTTTATGCGACAACTACTAATCCTGTAATTGCTACAGGAGATGGTACCGCTATGGTTTACCGGGCAAAAGGAAAAGTCAGGAATATGGAGTTTATTCAATTTCATCCTACGGCGTTGTATAACCCGGGCTCATATCCGTCATTTTTAATTTCTGAAGCTGTACGTGGGTTTGGAGGAGTTTTAAAACGAAAGAATGGCGAAGAATTTATGCAGGAGTATGATGAGCGTAAATCTCTGGCTCCGCGGGATATTGTAGCCAGGGCAATTGATGCCGAAATGAAAAAAACAGGCGATGAATGTGTTTATCTGGATATCAGGCACCGGTCTAAAAATGATATTTTATCACATTTCCCTAATATTTACGCCAAATGTTTAAGTATTGGAATTGATATGACCAGGGATATGATTCCTGTTACACCCGCTGCCCATTATATGTGTGGCGGCATTATGGTCGATGAGTTTGGAAGATCATCCATCAACCGTTTATACGCCTGTGGCGAATGTGCATCTACCGGTTTACATGGCGCAAACCGCCTGGCATCAAATTCTTTGCTGGAAGCTACCGTATTTGCCCATCGTATTTATGAAGACGCCATAAAACAGTTTGCAAAAAATAGTATCCCGGCAAATATCCCCGAATGGGACGAAACCGATACCCAGCTTTCAAATGAAGATATTTTAGTAATACATAATCTTCGTGAAACTCAAAAAGTAATGAATGATTATGTGGGTATTGTTCGTTCTGATTTTAGATTGGAAAGAGCAATGAGACGGCTTGGTTTGTTATATGAAGAAACAGAAAGTTTTTATAAAAAAACAAAGCTATCTGTTAAATTGTGTGAACTTAGAAACGTGATTCAAAATGCATTTATCGTAACTAAATCTTCTATGCTGCGTAAAGAGAGCAGGGGTTTATATTATAATACGGATTATCCGGAACATGCGGAGAAGATAGAGGATACGGTTTTTTAACCGGGAAACCTCTTCGCAACTTTAGTCAAGGTCTTCGCAGGACGAGTTGATGTCTTCGCAGCTTTGGTCAATGTCTTAGCAGGAAGAACATTCATATGACTATACTAATTCATTGCAATATCAAAGGCATTTTGACCATTAACAAATGCAAAACTTAAAAACTATTTTTGCAATGGCTAATATGAATCTATAAATCGCAGCATTATTCTATATTTCACCATAAACTCATAAAAAATGCCGATAATACTATCAGTAAAAGGAATATCACCTAAATGGGGAACAGAGTGTTTCATCGCTGAAAATGCAACAGTTGTAGGTAATGTTATTATTGGGGATAATTGTTCTGTGTGGTTTAATGCAGTCATCCGCGGTGATGTAAATTCTATTAGAATTGGAAATAATACTAATATCCAGGATGGCGCTGTTATTCATTGCACTTATCAAAAGGCTGCAACCACCATTGGAAATAATGTGTCTATTGGCCATAATGCTTTGGTGCATGGTTGTACGCTGCAAGATCATGTATTGGTAGGTATGGGGGCTATTGTTATGGACCATGCAGTTGTAGAAGAGTATTGTATTATTGCGGCAGGAGCAGTTGTATTAGAGAATACCGTGTGTGAAAGTGGTTACCTGTATGCCGGGATGCCGGCTAAGAAAATAAAACCCATTAGTATAGAACAAAAGGAATTACTTAACAAACTCCCTGATAATTACATCATGTATTCCAAGTGGTTTACTCATCCTTCGGAATAGTTAACTTCTCTTCCAGGTCCCAGTTTGGTCTGAGTGAAATTTCTTTTTCAAAATTCCATATATGTTCCGGATATTTCTTGTCGCGTATACTTCCGGTATCCCATTTCCCGTTTTTGTTTTCATCATATATAACCCGTATCCGGTATTTTGCTGTGGGATAAGTAGTATAATTTAGCGTAGTGTTTTTTCTTATTTCGTCTGTTCGCAAAACAGTTTGTTTATCATTTAACCATTCTATTAAATAATTTTTACTGGTATCAGGCACGGTAACATTAATAGAAATACTGCCATAATTATCTTCTGTATCAAGCACAAATTTTTTATTAAAAGCTTTTGATTTTACCCCAAACGCATCAGTAAAGGCATTCTCAGCAAATTTTAATATATATTCTTTTTTCAATCTCCAGGGATATTTAAGCACATAGCTTCGTATAGAATTTTCACTTTTAATAATCTGTAATCCATTTACCGCAGCAGAATCTTCCAAAACAGTAATTTTAGACAAATCAAATGTCCCGACTGGTGAATTAAAGTTTAATAGTAAATCTGTTTTTGGTTTTAGTTTACCTGAAGAAAGGTTATCTCCCGCAGATAGCGTTTTTGTATAAGTATCACGCTTATTTCTTCTCATTGTTACGGTATCTAATATTTTTCCATTATCATTTATCGCAACTTTTAAGGAGTCGAACGTTAACTCCGGCAGCCAGATTAATGCAGAATCTTTTTTAGCTGTAATTTCAAATAGCTTTTTGCTTTCAAGTGTGGGTTCATCTAAAAGTTTAACGGAAGGGTTTAGTAGAGGTTTATTAAATGAAATAAGGATTCTTCCATCATTTTCAATCTTTTTCTCTACAACTGTAACTATTGAAGGAGATTCTTTGAATATTTCCAGTTTAATATCACTTACATTTTTGTTTAAAACAATACTATCCTTTAAAAAACCAATTTCTTCGGTAGAAGCATTATATATCCGGTCATTATTTTGTTCTTTTAAAGCATAGATGCGATAAGTATCCTCCCTAAGATTAGGAAGCCTGAAATTACCGGCAGAATCTGTACTTGTAAAAATATTTGCCCGCTTCTTTCCAAAAATCGAATCCTGCTTTACCGGAATTATAAATACAGTGATGTCTTTTAGTTTCTCTTTGGTCAAAAAACCAGATACATTTCCACTAATGGAAAGGGAGTCTATTTTATCGCCGGTTGAAAAAACATAGCTATAGTTTTTTAAAGCATTCCCTTCATTAACATCCACAATTGCTTTCCCAAAGTTTATGGTGTAAGTCGTATTTTTTTCTAAAGGCTCTTCAAACTTAATTTCCAGTAATTTTTTTCGTGCTTTAAATAGTGGCATTTTATCTAAGGCGGGCGATATGCTAATTTCTGTGTACTCACTATTTAATTTTATAAATTCATCAAATTGGATGTTAATTTTTTCGGCAGAAAAATTTCTGTTTAAATTTTTTGGATTTTCTTTAACAACTTTTGGCGGAGTTACATCTTTTGGCCCGCCGCTTGGTTGCCGAACGTTCGCACACCCGGAAATTATAAACAGCACAAAAATACTGATGTAAAAAATTGCCGAAAATGCCTGGTTCAAATATTTTGCCATTTATAAGCTTTTAGATAGATTTTATGTTTTTTTGAAGCATTACCATTACCAAATATCAAAAAGTGGTTTAAAACGCTTTATTTTAAGTCGGGCTATTCTGATAATTAAATCATTGGTTTACAATGAATTAATTCTTCATCTTGCCATGTGCACCATTAAAACAGAAATATCTGAAGGTGAAACTCCGGAAATACGGGAGGCCTGGCCTAAAGTTCTTGGCTTTATTTTCATTAACTTTTCCCGGGCTTCTTTTGATAAGGAAACCAAATTAACATAGTTAAATTCCGGATTTATTTCCTGATCTTCCATGCGTTTCATTCTTCCAACTATTTCTAATTCCTTCTCAAAATAACTTTCATATTTCACTTTTATTTCAGCCTGTTCAATAGTTTCTTTATCTAAATTATTCAGAATTTCATTGAATGCTTTATCAGCCTTTCTCAGATCAGAAAATGTTACTTGCGGCCGGGTAATTAACTGGAACATTTTTACATTTTGTGTTAGTTCAGATGTGCTTAGTTCAGATAATAAATGGTTCACTTTTGCCGGCGTAATAGAAGTGGTTTTTAAATAATTAACTACGCTATCTGCATTTTCAACTTTCTGTTTTACCTTATCTAAACGTTCACCATTGATTAAACCAAGGTCATATGCAATCGGACTTAGCCGGATATCTGCATTATCCTGTCTCAACAACAAACGATGTTCAGCCCGTGAAGTGAACATTCTGTAAGGTTCTTCAGTTCCTTTCGTAACCAGGTCATCAATAAGTACACCTATATATGATTCTGATCTTTTTAGGATCAGCTCATGTTTATCATTTATTTTTTGATGCGCATTAATACCTGCCATAAACCCCTGACAAGCGGCTTCTTCATAACCGGTTGTTCCGTTTATTTGTCCTGCAAAAAACAGATTTTTTATTTTCTTTGTTTCCAGCGTTAAACTCAATTGGGTAGGAGGGAAATAGTCATATTCAATGGCATAACCCGGCCGAAACATTTTAACTTCTTCAAACCCCTCAATTTTTCTTAATGCTCTAAATTGAACATCTTCCGGTAGTGAGGACGAAAAACCATTTACATAAATCTCAACCGTATTCCAGCCTTCCGGTTCAACAAATATTTGATGTCTTTCACGTTCCGCAAAGCGATTTATTTTATCTTCAATGGATGGGCAATATCGTGGGCCTAAACCTTTAATTCTTCCCGTAAACATGGGTGATTTTTCAAAACCTTCTTTTAAAGTTTCGTGAACCTCTTTATTAGTATAAGTTATCCAGCAGCAACGTTGTTTCTTAGGTAACTCAATATCTGTGTAAGAAAAACGGCCTGGTTCCTCATCTCCCCACTGTTCCTCCATTTTAGCATAGTTCAATGTCCGGCCATCCACTCGTGGAGGTGTACCGGTTTTCATTCTTCCGGATTCAAAGCCTAATTGAATCAATTGTTCTGTAATTCCTGTCGCTGATTTTTCTCCGCTTCTTCCTCCGCCAAATTTTTTCTCTCCAATATGAATTATTCCGTTTAAAAAAGTACCATTGGTTAATATGACAGATTTAGATTTAATTTCAATTCCTAATGATGTACATACACCAAATACTTGGTCTCTATCAGTTAAAATTGATATAGCAGTATCTTGCCAAAAATCTACATTGGGGGTTCTTTCTAGCATTAAACGCCATTCTTCAGCAAATCTCATTCTGTCGTTTTGCGCACGTGGACTCCACATAGCAGGGCCTTTAGAACGATTTAACATTCTAAATTGTAAGGTAGTTTTATCTGTTATTATACCGGAATATCCACCCATTGCATCAATCTCTCTCACAATTTGCCCTTTGGCTACACCGCCCATAGCCGGATTACAACTCATTTGCGCTATTGTTCCCATGTTCATGGTAATTAATAATACAGATGATCCCAGATTTGCCGCTGCCGCCGCCGCTTCACAGCCTGCGTGTCCTGCGCCAACTACAATTACATCATATTGTTTAAACATATTATATTTTGTTCCACGTGGAACATATTTTTATTGATGTGAAATTACTCATTTATGTTTTAATGTTTCACGTGGAACGCTCTTGAAAAAAGAAGTTAATGCCACAGCTACCCATACTCCTTCTAAAATAACAAAAGGATAAAAACTAATCATATAAGAAGAAATACCGCAAAGTCCGGCACCTGCAATATTTAGTAAACTATAAATTTTGTTTTCTGTTGAAAGCAGTTTTTTAAGGTTTAAAAAAAATGCGATTAATAATAAGGTTACGCCTATTGATGCTATAATATCTGATAGTTTCATGCCGTTTCTTTTAATTCGGTTAGTTCTAACCAACGTAGGGTTTTAGTATCTAATTGTGTATTTAAAGTTTGAATAGCCTGAGCTAATTCTGATAATTTAGTATGTTCGGTCATGCCAGAGTTAAGCTCATTACTTAATTCAAGGATTTTTGTTTCTATGGCATTTATCTCTTTTTCTAAATCGGTTAACTCTTTTTCTTCTTTATAAGAGAGTTTGTTTTTTGTAATTGGGATTGGTTCTGCTATCTCAATCTTTTTTGATGGTTCTTTACTTGTTAATCTTAACTCTTCCTGTTCTAAGCGGTAGTCAGTATAATTTCCGGAATAGATATTAACATTTCCATCACCTTCAAAAATAAATAATTGGTCGGTTAGCCTGTCAATAAGATACCGATCATGAGATACCAGCATAAGTACACCGGGGAAATTCAATAAAAAATCCTCCAAAACATTAAGGGTATCAATATCCAGATCATTGGTAGGCTCATCCAAAATCATAAAATTTGGATTTTTCATTAATACCCGCATTAATTGTAATCGTTTTTTTTCACCGCCGCTGAGTTTATTTACAAAACCATATTGTTTAGCCGGGGGGAATAAAAAATGAGTTAATACC
>JBASZP010000514.1:0-6404 GCA_049660965.1 Daejeonella sp.
TAGTGTGGCTGTATGAGTAGGTTACTTGGGTCTTACCCTTTTTCCCCCTCTTGGTTGTAACCAATACCACTCCATTGGCAGCTCTTGCGCCATATATGGCAGTACTTGCAGCATCTTTTAACAGGTCTATGCTTTCAACATCGTTAATATCTATTCCATATAAGGTTGGAACAATAACACCGTCAATTATAAAAAGCGGTGTGCCGCCACCACCAAACTCAGTACCCCCACGGAAAGAAATAGAAGGAGTAGAACCTGGTTGGCCGGTACGTTGCTGTACCCGAAGGCCAGGAACATTTCCCTGAAGTACTGTTGCTACGTTTGTAGTGGGGCTATGCTCAAATGCCTTTGGGTTAATTTTAGCAACAGCGCCGGTCACTTCTTTTCTTTTTTGGGAGCCATAACCTACAACAACAACATCATCAAGTTGGCTTACTTTTGTTTGAAGTGTTAAATCAATAACAGAGTTGGTACCCACTTTCATCTCAAGGGTCGTAAAACCAGAAGAAGAAAACACAAGCACATCTCCCTCAGAAGCATCTATGGAGTACTCTCCATTTGTGTTGGATTGTGTTCCTGCATTTTTTCCCTTAATAGTTACTGAAACTCCGGAAAGTGGTTTAGCCTCATCACTGAGGATTTTGCCGCTAATTTTTTTTGTTTGTGCAAATGCAACAGATGCCACAAACGATAAGACTGCAAGGAGACAAAGCCTTATACATTTCAATTTCATAACAAGCAGTTTTGTTTGATTAAAGTATTATGTATGACATAACAAATGTATAGTGTTTTCCCTCAATTTTCCAAAAAAAAATTAACACTTTTTACAAATTTGTAAATCAATGTATTACACAAATTATTGAACGAATTTGTTTTTTTGCTTAAATTAGACAAATTTTATTAAGTAATACATATTTGAATGAATCATGCTCTACTTAAAAATGAAATGAAATCAATTGACACAAGCTCTTTAGTTGACAAAGTGGAAGACAGCCTCGTTGAGTTGCTGAAGGAACGTAAACTATCGGTAGGTGATGTTATTCCTAAAGAGATAGAACTGGCAGAAACGTTGGGTGTAAGCCGCACAGTAATCAGGGAAGCCCTGACGAGGCTTCGCCTAATGGGACTGATAGAATCAAAAAAGAAAAAAGGGTCAGTAATCACCAGTCCGGATTTGTTTGGAATGATGGGCAAAAGCATGAACCCCCACATTCTTGACCAGGATACACTAAAAGAGATTTTTGAAATTCGTTTGGTGCTTGAAATTGGAATGGCAGATTTACTATTTCACCGCATTACCAAAGAAAACATAGAAGAACTGAAGGTTATAGTAAGCAATGAACCTCCCGCAACGCAATATCATCTGTTTAATATTGAGCATGAAATCGCTTTTCATGGGAAATTATATGAAATAACCGGCAATGAGACAATGAAAAAGTTTCAAAAGATGTTGTTGCCAATTTTTGATTATGTGCATCAGAGTGGTTTATTGAAAAAACAGCCTATGCTGAAGATGTTTGTTTCTCACACAGAATTAGTTTCTATTCTGGAAAACGGTACTCCGGAAGAATTTAGGAAGGGTATGCGAGACCATCTGGAAAATCATTTTAAGAGGATTTTTGAATAATATATATATCTGAAACTGTAAGTGTTTTTAAATTGCACCGGAAGTGTAAATCATAAAAAATCAGTTTTAAGGATATTCTCCATACAATACTCTGCAAGCGCTGTAATGGTCAGAAAAGGATTAACCCCTATAGTGCCGGGGACAAGCGAACCATCAATTACATACAGATTTTTATAACCCTTTACCCTGCCATAATTGTCTGTTGACTGTCCAAGCACACAGCCTCCGAGTGGGTGGTAACAAATATCATGACCAAAACCGTCATTAAATAATAAGTGTGCCCTTGTTCCCCCATTGGCTTTTCTCATTCTCTTGACAAAGGCCTTTGCATTATTATAAGCATTCTCCCAATTTGATATATCCCATTTCAGATCAACAGTTCGGGAGTTTTTATTCCAGTAAAAATATCCTTTATTAGATACTTTGTTAATCAATAAAAATAAGGAAGTATATACTTCCATACCCATTGGAAAAGGAGAAATTTCAGCAAAAAAGGGATATGTCTCATCCATCCAGTTATCAATGCCTGTTACCGGAATGGTTGATTGACTTCCACCTGTGCCGAATCCAGGGTTTTCGCTATCAGCAGGTCTTACATGATTAAAAACTGTATTCACAAAATTGCGGCCTGTCATTATATTTCCATTATTGCCCCATCCCTGGCCAATGGCATTGTCTAAACCTGAAAGGCCTCCATTTCCCTTAGCTGAAACTAATAAGGTTGTGGTAGCAATACTACCGGCACATAAGAAAAGGCGTTTACAGGAGATATTTTTTTTCTCAATTGTATTGCCGTTTACATCAAGTACAGAAATATAAACACTGAAAGCCCCGCCTGAATTCTCTTTAATACTATCAACTCTGTGAAGGTCAAATATGGTTAATAGGCCTGTTTTCATGGCCTCTGCCAAATAGGTTTTGTCAAGACTCTTCTTTCCAAAATTGTTACCATAGATTAACTCTTTATCAAAAGCTGACCTTGGAACTTCATTTCTATCTTCCTTCTCCATATAAGAGAAGTCGTAAACATTAGGAACTTTTACTGTGGTGAAACCCGCTTTGTGGGCTTCATACTCTCCAACTCTTGAAAACTTATAAAAATCAGACTTTTCATAAAAGGCAGGATTAATTTCATTCACCCCAAGTTGGTTTTTTGCTTTTGGAAAGTATTTAGAATAAAAATCTGCAGCGTCTAAATTGGGGAATACTTCTTCAAAATATTCCCGTTTGGGTGTAACAGCCATGCCTCCATTTACCAGGGATCCGCCACCTACACCACGGCCCACATATACTTTTACATCTTTATAATCTACCCTGTCCAATAAACCTGTAAACTGGTGAGGGAAAGTTGCCGAGTTAAGCATCGGGGCTATTGTTTTTTTTCTTAGCCAGGTAGAGTTTTCTTTGGGTGATGCCATATTAGAAAACGGCTTGTATTGTTCGCCGGTTGTATTCCAGTTGACGCCCATCTCAATGATTGTACATCGCTTTCCTGCCTGAGTTAAACGCAAGGCGGTAACAGCGCCGCCATATCCTGAACCAATTATCAGGTTCTCTATATAAACATCTTTATTATGGGTTTTGACAGAAAATCCTGGTAAAATTAAAACAGATGCAACTGCGCCAGAGGAGAGGTTGATAAATTGTCTTCGTTTCATTACTTCATGCTGATTAATTAAAAGCAATTTAGTTGAACTGTATATAAGAGCAAAGAAAATTAGATAACCCCGGAGCAATTGAAATAAGTTTGAGGAGTTCCGATTTTGTCTGATTTTTTACAGGGAGGTATTAGGGACTAATTCGGAATGTCATGTAAATTTTTCTCTATTGCCTTAACTGCCTTTTCCAAATGCTCAAGAAACTGTAATTGATATTTTACCACTGGCAATTTTTTGCTATAGATAGCAAGAGGGTTGATGCCGGGGTTTTCAGTATCAGGGTATCTGCTTTTTGAACTGTGCTGAATGGTAAGAAACCCGGAAAAATACAGAACAGTATGTGCATAGAGAATATGTATGAAAGACTTAATGGCATCGGCAAAATGCTCCCGTATAAACTGTCCAAATTCTTCACCCTGAAGTTCAGCTTTCATTTGTGTTGCCATATATTGTGCAGCTTTTGATTCATGCTGCTCCAGTTTTTCTATAAATGGCATAAGTACCTCGTCTATCTTACTTTCTAAATCTGCGGGGATTTTGGTTCTTCTTAATTCAAGTGTTTCAATACTTTTCAGGAAATGATTTATGTGACTGGCCGGTATATTTACTAAATCATATTCTTTCATATTGTCAAAAAACACCATTGACTGCTCAGTGCTTTTAATCTGCCCTTGCAGTTTTTCTGGTTCTATTAAGCCTGACGTCTCCATAAATGGCAGTGCTTTTGCTAAATCAACAGCTAACTGCTTATCTCGTTTAGCATCTCGGATATTTTTTCTATGCAGTTTAAATATATCATGCCCCATTTTGAAAACACCCTTAGCTGTACTCATGTCAAGAGAAAGTGCAACGGCTTTTGTTGCTTTCTCTGTAGCCTGCTGAAAATAGAAGTAAGATTGAGCATATAATCGGTGTTCATATAGTACTCTTGAAGCCTTGATGTCTGTTTTGGCTACTTTTAATAGCTCTGCGGCAAGTAAATCTTTATGCTCTTTCATTTATAGTTTGGTTAAATTATCCGGTAATAATCCTCACCTATCTTCTTTCCCAACCCTTTTTCCTGCGTCTTAACATGGTTGATGATATGTCCTCTGTAGCCAGCCATTTTCATTATGCACATATTCAAAAGGGTTAATAACCGTAAAGAGATTTCAAAGCTATCCATTGTGTAAGACTTACGGCCTCTTTTGGGTTTTAAATTGATGTTCCCATGAAGGAAGTCATTCCGGTATTCCAGTATTTCTTCATCAATGCCAGTAAGTGAAATTTTTTGTATTGTAAATGGAGCTTTCAGCAACTCAAGGTTGGTGGGGGAATTAATATTTTGGGTTTTATTTAAAAGTATTTCATAGCCTGTAAACCCTTCTTTGGCTTTATACCTGTCCAGCATTGCTTTCAGTTCATTGGCAAATTCTTTTGCAATACTCGTATCAGTGATAGGCTTTAGTTTGCCAGAATCTTTTTCATAAAAGAAAGTAGAAAGACCTTCAAGAGCCACAGATAATCCGGCAGGCATTATCAGCAGGGAACGACTGATTGATTCGGTTATGAGTAGTAATATGGCTTTAATGTCAATCTCATTATGTATAGCATCACAGAGGTTTGAAAGCTGGGCAGAGCTGATTTCGGTAATTTTCCCATAATACCTTTTCGCTATTTTATGATTCTTTATCCAGCCAAATGGGTTTACATTAACCGGGGTATAAATTGTTCTGATACTATCTCTCTGTTGCCTGTAAACAAATCCAGACGGATGCTTCATTTTTTTACTTCTGTACGCAAAGAAATATTCATCATCTTGCGGTAAGTTGCCGAGCAAGTAACCTAATGCTACTTTTACTGACCAGTTAAATTCCATAAAATCTTCAATGCCTAATTTTGTCGTACAATCAGTGCATAAATACTTTTGCTTATTTCTTTCAACAATAAACACATGAAATTTATGGCTTTTAAAATCAACTTTCACTAAGCCCCTTGAACAAAACTCATCGTTATAAAATGATTCATCGGAAATTATATTATAAAAGCTGAACTCTTTTGGAATTGGCACAACACTTCTGAAAAAATATGCCGTTTTATCCCTGAAGCCTTTATTTCTAAATGAAAAAATATGCAACTGCATACGATGCGATTGCGTTTTTGCCGTGATATTAGAGCCAACATTTCTCACATGACTATCTGTTATCCTTAAAGCAATATTCTTGTTCTCTGCATAGGCGGTCACTTTATTTCCAACATCCAATCTTCCAAATGCGTCTGTTGCAATCTCCAGGAAATATCCTTTGGGCTTTCTTTTTTTGAGAAACCCGGTTTTATTAACAATGCCGCCGCCGTTACTTACCCTTACTCTTTTTGTTGATTCAAGGCTTTTTATCAAGGCGATTGTATCAGAGATATATTTTACTGTTTTCCCCATATCAGTCTTTAAAATCTATTCCCAAACAAATGGTACTGCCCCATGCTTTAGAGGCAGTAAGCAATCTGAATTTTATTCCATTTACAAGCCACTCCCGAATGTACTCATCCTTTTCATACTTGTCATTCTCATTCATGCTGTAAGCCCCTCGTTTGTCCATATCCTCGCCAAGCATTCTATTGAGTTTATCAACAAAAACTTCAATCTCCCTGTACATCATAAAGCTGGCATGACTTTCCCGGTCGCAGTATAAGGCGATAAATGTATATCCATCCGAAGTAATTACCTGAAAGCGGTTAAAGTAGTTGAAGTAATTATGACCGGTTTTGTAGGTGTTTACCACTTCATTTTTAAAAGGGTCTTTGCGTTCATATAATTGCATACTGTGTTTCAAGTCATGCTTTAGAGAAGTAAGAAATGATTGCAAAGTTTCTTCCTGTCCCAATAGCAGGGTTCTATGGTTAATTACATCCTTTGATGACAAAACTTTAACAGGCAGGCCTAACAACTGATAAACAATATTGGCTTTTACCTGAAGTCCCTTGTCATCCGTAATAAGATAGTCACTAAACGAAGCATACCAGGCATGGAGGGCATCATTATTCAGGCTTTGCATATTGAATTTCTTTATCCCCTTCTTTTTTCTTTCCTGCGTAATATTGTATGTTTCCAGCATGGTGTAAGCATAATTAAATTTCTGATA